>JAKQBZ010000016.1 GCA_029559435.1 Deltaproteobacteria bacterium
TTTTGTAGGTAACCCACGCAAAATGTAGGGAAAGCGGCGTATTCAGCTACGCTCCCCCTCACCCTGACCCTCTCCCGCAGGGGGAGAGGGGAATTGTTGCGGCCCTCTCCCGCAGGGGTTGTTGCGGCCCTCTCCCGCAGGGGTTGTTGTGGCTCTCTCCCGCAACTCGATGCTGGATGCTCGATGCTTGATACTGGTAAGTTGCAATTCAAGAAACAAGCATCGAGTATCTGTTGTTTAAACGTTGAACATTGAACGTAGAACGTTGAACGGATTTTATGAGCTGGTATCTATCTCGTACTTCTTCACCCTGTACCACATGCTCCGCTCCGATATGCCGAGGAGCCTGGCGGCCTTTGCCTGTGAGCCCTGGCACTTTTTGAGGGCGTCTGTGATCATGTTTCTCTCAAGCTCTGATATCGCCTCGTCCAGCGTTACGTCTGAGTAAGGCTGGCCCGCCAGTTGAAGCCCGCCCTTCAGGTAAAGGGGCAGGTCGTCGGCGGTAATAACGTCGCCGTCGCACATGACAACAGCCCTGTGGATCACGCTTATCAACTCCCTTACGTTTCCGGGCCAGCTATACTGGATAAGCATCCCGTGCGCGTCTTCATCGATAGTAACGATCCTGCCCGATTCATTTTCATGTCCGAGCAGTACATGCTCGATCAGGGCATTTATATCCTCTTTTCTTTCGCGTAAAGGCGGGACGTAGATGTGTATCTGGGACAGGCGGAAGAAAAGGTCCTCCCTGAACTTACCCTCTTTTGTGCTGCTTTCCAGGTTGCGGTTCGTGGTAGAGACGACCCTCACATCAACCACATTCGTCTTGTTCGAGCCAAGGTGCTCGATCTCCTTCTTTTCGACCGCCCGCAATATCTTTGCCTGAAGGTAAGGCGTCATCTCCCCTATCTCGTCGAGCACGATCGTCCCGTTGTGTGCGACCTCGAACTTTCCCTTTTTCTGCTGATATGCGCCCGTAAAGGCTCCCTTCTCATAGCCGAAAAGCTCGCTTTCGAGGAGGCTGTCAGGTATGGAAGCGCAGTTCACCACGACAAAATCGCCTTTTCTCGGGGAAAGTGTGTGGATGAGCTTCGCCACCTCTTCCTTGCCGACCCCCGTCTCGCCCGTGATGAGAACGGTCAGATCTGAAGCCGCGATCTTTTCCACATCCCTGAAGATGTCCCTCATCTGCTGAGATCTGCCGATGACGCCATGAAATGTGTATTGTTCGAGTTCCTTTTCCCGCAACAGCTCCATCTCTTTCTTCAACTTCCTCGTGCCGACAACCCTCTTCACCATCACCTTCAGCTCGTCAAGCAGGATGGGCTTTATAAAGAAATCCGTCGCACCCCGCTTGATCGCATCAAGGGCGTTCTTTTTGGTCCCGTAGGCGGTGATGATGAGGATCGGCACGTTGAGGCTCTTCTTGATCTCCGATGTAGCGGTGAGCCCATCCATGCCCGGCAGGCTGATATCCATTATCACAAGGTCTGTCTCGCTGTCGATCGTGCCGGCAGCGTCCTCGTATGCGATAAAAGACAGGACAGAATAGCCTTCGTTCTTCAAGGCCTCTTCCAGGAAAAACCTGACACCCGTATCATCTTCTATTATTACGATCTTGTTAGTACTCATTGTTAAACCCGTATATCGAACATCGTATATCGAGAGAAAAGCGACTCACAGTTAATGGCTCATAGCTCATAGCAGAACACCGGCAAGACGTAGGTCATGAGGCGAGAAAACCTCTTCCGCTGACGGTATCGAGAGAAATGCGTTGCTGGATACTAGATGCTTGATCTCGTTCACACCTTTACTCTTTTCTTTGTTGTTGCTATGAGCCATGAACTATGAGCTATGAGCTAGCCCGTTCACAGCATCTTCTCTCAACTCTACTACCGGTAACACTATTGTGAACGTTGTCCCTTCTTCGCCGCTTTTTACTTCAATGGTGCCTTCGTGGAGGCGCATATTCCTCATGCTTATAAAGAGGCCCAGCCCCCGGCCGCCTTTTTTCCGCGAAAAAAAGGGCTTGAACATGGACCCAAGATCTTCCTGCGCAATTGAGGAGTGCCTGTTGTATATGGAGATGCGGAAGGCAGAGCCGCTCTTTTCCGGGGATATGAGGATGAAGCCGCCAACCTTCTCATGCTCCGCTGCGTTTCTCAGGATGTTGGCGACCACCTGGAAGACCTTTGTCCTGTCGGCAAAGCATACGAGGGGGCCCTTTCTATTAAACCGGCATTCGATGCCCTCCAGCTCCGGCGCAAGGCCGCTTATCGCCTCTTCAATAACATCGTTTATGTCAAAATCTTCCCTGACAAGCTCGTTGTCGGTAAAGTCGAGCAGGTCGTGGGTAAATTTATCTATCTTCTTTGCCGCGTCGAGCAGCGCGCCAAGATAGGCCCTCTGCGATTCATCCATCGACCTCTGCCGCAAAAGCTCGCTCATGCCTGTTATCGTGTTAAGGGGGTTCCTTACCTCGTGAGCAACCATAAGGGACATATACCCGAGGGGGATGATGTAGTCGAGCTTCTCCATGTTCTCCATCAGCGTCCCTTCCTCGCCTGCATCGCCCTTCGCCTTTACGTACTCCATGAGGTGCTCTATAAGGTTGTATACCTCGATCATCTGCCCCCGCTCTTTCCGCAGCTCTTCGAATTTCACGAACTTCTCGGCCTGCTTCACGAGGTCGCTGATGGGCTGGATCATGGCCCTGACCACGATGAACGCGCATAGCGAGGAAAAAAGGCAGACGATGACCACCCACATCCATGTGCCATACGTCCGCGCAGAAGTGAGGACGTTGGCGCCTATGACAACAGAGAGGAGGCTTGTAAGGAAGACCACCAGCGGGATGATCGTATTGAGGCTGTACTTGAGGTTGGCAGGGTCCTTAAAAAAACCTTTCAACCGCCACCCCTAAGTGCACCCATCATATTCCACCAAGGCATGAATATGGCAAGCGCGAGGAACAGGACCATAACGGAAAGCCCCGCGGTCAGGATGGGCTCCACCCATGCCGACAGCCTGCTGACTGAGTACGCTACCTCCCTGTCGTAGTGCGTGGAAACCTCCTTCAGCATCTCTTCAAGGGCT
>JAKQBZ010000032.1 GCA_029559435.1 Deltaproteobacteria bacterium
TATTCGGTCATTGGTTATTGGGTATTAATTGGTGATTGATGTTTGGTTATTGGTTATTAAATGTTCATTTATTAGTTATGGTCAGCGTCTTCTCTATCGTCTCTACCAGCCGTTCAACGCCCTCTCTCTTTTTACATGAGATCGAGACGGCGTGATGCCTCTGTTCGGCATATTGAAGGTGCCCCTTGTCTATCCTGTCGATCTTGTTAAATACAATGATCCTTTTCTTCTGGTCCAGGGCAAGGGTGCGCAGCGTATCCTCTACAATGCCTATCTTCTCCTCGAAATCCGGCGCGCTGATATCGACAAGGTGTATCAGGAGGTGCGCGTCTTCAAGCTCCTCCAATGTCGCAATAAAGGCCCTGAAAAGGACCTGGGGCAGCTTATCGATAAAGCCGACAGTGTCGGTGAGGATGATTGCCTTCCGCTGCGGGTACTTGATCGTCCTGGTCGTGGGGTTCAATGTGCTGAAGGGCTTATCTTCAACCTCGACGGCGCTTTTCGTGAGGAGGTTCAGAAGCGTCGATTTGCCGGAATTGGTGTATCCCACGATCGACACGATGGGTATGCCTGAGAACCGCCTCTTCTGCCGTTTTTTCTCTCTCACCTTTCTGACCTCAATAAGCTTTTTTTCCAGAAAAGCGATCTTATCCCTGATGCGCCTCTTGTCTACCTCGAGCTTTGTCTCTCCGGGGCCCCTTCCTCCGATGCCCCCTGTCAATCTCGAGAAGGCCGTGTTCTTTTCGGCAAGCCTCGGGAGGATGTATTTCAGCTGCGCCAGCTCCACCTGGATCTTTGCCTCGTTCGTGTTCGCCCGCCCGGCGAAGATATCGAGGATGAGCTGGTTCCTGTCGATAACCTTGAGGTCTGTCATTGATGAGATGCTGTTCATCTGGCCCGGCGTCAACTCCTCATCGAAGACGAGGAGGCCTGCGCCAAGCTGCTGGCATCTCATGATGATCTCCCCGATCTTTCCTTTTCCTACGAGATAACGCGGATGCAGCTCTTTTGGCCTCTGGGTAATCGTATCAAGCACTGTAATTCCAGCCGAATAGCAGAGGTCTTTCAGCTCCGCGATGTGATCCTCCATGCTTTTTCTCTCGCCGGGAGGTACAACGCTGACGAGAACGCACTGCTCCTTGTTCCCGCCGGTAATGTAAAACCTGCCGCGGGCGCGCATAAATTCATTTTCCAGCTCCGTAATGAAAGAGACAAAATCAATATCAAGTTCCTGTATATTGACAGGGTCCATAAATGCCCACGACTTTCCTTCCCTGTTCTCAGGGACAAGGTAGCCTATGTGGACAGACTCCCCTCTCTCTCCTGTCCTTTCGGTGATACAGGCGACAAGGTCCAGCTGGAGGATCGCCAGGTCCGTCAGGTCTTCCCTGGAAAGCAGTTCCCCGTTCAGGTGCGTATGGATAAACCGCAGGCCCCTGAACCGCGCCCTGCCGACCCTTTCCGTGGAAAGCCTCGGTATCTCTATCCCCCTGTTGTCTCCTACGACCACGTATTCCACAAGGCCCCTCCTGTTGATGAGGATGCCTATCTGCCGCGATGCCTCCTTTGATATCTGCATGATCTGCCTGGCTGTGTCGAAAGAGATGATAGCGGAGGGCTCAACCCTTTTTTTGTAAAGATTGGCGAGCCTTCGTTTGATAAGGTAGTTCAATCCCTGTGTGTTGCCGTAAAGTTCTATAGTGCACCCCCGTAAATAAAGGCAGAGGATAAGAGGTTGAGAGGAGCAGAAGGTAAGCTAAAAACGTAAATAAAGGCAGAGGATAAGCTAAAAACAAAATTTATCAGAATTTTTCTCCATCCCGTTCAGCATAGCAATTATCTCTTCATATTCGCTGTCAAGATTATTAAAAAGGTCCTTATTTATGTACTTACATGCAAATGAAAATTCCAACCAGCTCTGTGTTTCAGACGCCTCTTGCATTGCATCTGTTATTTTATTTCTAAAAACCGCTTTGTATCGTCTCTTTCTCCATGACTCGGCTAGATTGGAGCATACGGATCTTGAGGAACGACGTATCTGGTTGATCAGGGAGTATGTTTCGTCCTTTGGAAATCCTTTCGAAATCTCATATATTTTCATAGCTGCCATAAAGGCCTTTTTATATACTTCAAGATCTCTGAAATGCTTTATTGTCAACAATATCCCCCTTCTGCTCTTCTCACCTTCTGCTCTTCTTATCTTCTGCCTTTACTGGCTTGTCAGCAGGTCCCTGTCTATCTCCATCCTGGCGGAATAATTTACGCTGTCGAGGAGGATGGCAACGCGCTCCTGGCCGTCCAGCGCCTTTTCAAATATCCCTGTCAGACCTTTAAAAGGCCCGTCCTTGATAAAGATCTTTTCGCCTTTCTTAAAGTCCCGTTTCCTTATCGTCGCCACACCGTCCTCAAGGCGGCCCCTGATAAAGTTAACGACCTCGTCCTGGAGCGGAATTATCCTGCCGTTGAAATTGACGATCGTCTTTACCCCGCGGGTATATTTAACAAGCCGGAACTCATCGACAGGATGGAACTTTACAAAGATATAGCCCGGGAACATGGGCTCTATGTAGTTGATGAATTTGCCCTCCTTGTATTTCCTCATCCGCAGCTTGGGAGACAGCGCATCGATGCCTCCTCCCAGAAGATTATTTGCGGCACGGTCTTCGTTCTTCGGTTTCGTGTTCACGACGTACCATCGTTTCATACCTACTATTATCAGTGAAAATAGGCGATTTTGCAAGACAAACAGTTGACAGGATGAATGGAGGTCGTTTAACATATGTAACTGATTTCATAGTTACATTTATTGAACAATGGCTGACGAAGACCTTACGAAGCTGAAGATCGACAAATCCGCGCCGTCATTGCGTCCGCGCAAAGGCAGAAAGGCGCTCTATGGCATCGTGGGCCTCGCGGCGCTCATCCTGCTCGTTATTCTTTTCCTGACGGGCATCTTCTCGCCGGCGATACGCGTTGAAACCGGGAGCGTCGCCCAGATCTATCCCTCCCAGACCGTCACCCTGCTCAACGCGAGCGGCTACGTTGTGCCCCAGCGGAAGGCTGCCGCCGCATCGAAGGTAACAGGGAGGCTTGTGGCGCTCCACGTAGAGGAGGGCAGCAGGGTTAAAAAGGGGCAGGTCATCGCGCAGCTGGAAAACGATGACATCGTGGCCTCCCGCAAGCAGGCGCTGGCAAATCTCGACGTCTCCCGGAGCGGCCTCGAACAGGCAAAGGCCGAGCTGAAAGACGCGGAGGCATCGTTCTTTCGCGAAAAAAACCTCCTTGAAAAGGAATTTACCACGCGGGCATCCTACGACGCCGCAGAGGCGCGGTACAAAAAGGCCGGGGCAGCTGTTGCCTCTGCCGATGCAGCGATACGATCGAGCGCTGCCGCCCTTCGCGGGACAGAGGTAGCGCTGGAATATACTTACATCAGGGCGCCCTTTGACGCCGTGGTGCTGACAAAGAATGCGGACATCGGCGATATCGTTACGCCCCTCGGCGCTGCCGCCAACGCCAAGGCAGCGGTTGTGACCATCGCCGACATGTCATCGCTCCAGGTAGAGGCCGACGTCTCCGAATCGAACATAGAAAAGCTGAAAGTGGGCCAGCCCTGCGAGATACAGCTGGATGCGTTCCCCGACGCCCGCTTTGACGGCGCCATCCATATGATCGTACCCACTGCCGACAGGAGCAAGGCAACGGTCATGGTCAAGATAAAGTTCATCGATAAGGATGAGCGGGTGCTGCCGGAGATGAGCGCCAAGGTCGCATTCCTGTCGCGGCAGCTCAGCGAGAAGGAAAAGCGGCCCCGGACCGGGTTGAACGGGAAGGCCCTCGTGGAGAAGAACGGCAAGACGACCGTCTTCTTTGTGAAGGGCAGCCGCGTCATCGAGACGCCTGTCGAGACCGGGGAAAGGATAGGCGATGCAATAGAGGTCCGAAGCGGGGTCCGGGCAGGCGATAAGGTCGTCATCAACCCTCCCAAAACCCTCAGGAACAATTCAAAGATCAAGATCGCAGAACAGTGATGGAAAATCCTTCCGCAATCGTCGAGATCAGAGACCTGAGCAAGGCATACTACCGCGGGAGCCAGGTCGTCCC
>JAKQBZ010000051.1 GCA_029559435.1 Deltaproteobacteria bacterium
TGAAGGCCATATTATCTGCCGACGGGAAGCTTGTTATCAATAAACAGACATTTACGATAATGGTAACGGACTATCCGAAAAATTTAAAGCGCGTATCAATGTTTCTGGAAAATATTGAAAAGACAATGCACAGGCAGATCATGATCGAGGCAAAGATCGTTGAAGTAAAGTTGTCCGAGGGTTTCAGGATGGGTGTAAACTGGGAACTCGTCAATGCGAGGCTTGGAAGTGTCGGAAGGATCAGCGCGAGACAGAATTTCCCGGCACCTGCAAATTTCCTGGGAGACTATGCCGAATATTTTCGTTTCTTTGTCGGTTCGGAGGCTTCGGGAGAACTGAACATTACAAACACCTATATTGATCTCTTAAAGGCACAGGGCGAAACGAAGATACTTGCAACGCCTAAAATTGCGACCCTGAACAACCAGCGGGCGGTCATCAAATCGACAACGCAGGATGTTTACTTCGAAGAACAGCAATCTTCAACAGGCGGGACTGCAAATATCGCAACCTACAGCCCGAGGTTCATGAACGTCGGGATAGTCCTCGACGTCATTCCGCAGATCGACAACGAGGGCAACATTATCCTCGGTATACATCCGATCTATTCAACCAAGGATGGCTCTGTCAGTTCCCCTGATCCTAACTCCAGAGGAACCGTTCCGGTAATATCTACAAGAGAGACGGATACCATTGTACGGGTAAAGGACGGCGAGACGGTTATCATTGCCGGCATCTTATACGAGACAAAATATAATGATGAAAAGGGCATACCGCTTTTCAGCTCTATTCCCTTGTTTGGCTATCTTTTCAAATCGAGCACAGAACAGAGCAGGACCACTGAACTTATAGTGTTCATGACACCGCGGATCGTATACGATAAGGGAGCTAAATGAGCATAATCCTCGACGCGCTGAAAAAGGCTCAGCAGCAGCGAAAGAAACCGGCTCCAGAGGTCCCTTTCAACCTGCCAGGCCCGAAGAAGAAGCCGAGGATGCTTGTGTATGGCATCCTGCTCGTATGCGTTATCGTTGTGCTTGGCTATCTTTTTATCCCGGCATTCCACAAACCAAAACAGTTTGCGGTGCCTGCTGCCCCGCCGGCCCCTCCGAAACAGGAGGCCGCGAAGGTGGAAGTGGCGCCTCAAAAGCCGGTTGCAGCAGCTGCAAAGGCCGCTGAGGACGTGAAGAAAGAGCCTGTGCCCCTGAAAGAGAAAAGGGGGATACCGGCGGCAAAGACAATGCCGGTGAAGATGGCAGCCGCTGCGCAGCCCGCCAAAAAGACCCAGGCGCCTGCCAGGAGAACCGGCGAGACAAAAGAAGACGAGACGGCCGTTACAAAAGCCACAAATAGTGAAAAGGTCGACATATTATACAACGAAGCGCAGGCGGCCCTCCAGGCAGGGCGTACCGGTGAGGCAAAAAGGATATATCTCTCCATCCTTGCCGTAAAACCGGATCATGTCGAGGCGCTGAACAACCTCGGCGTCATCGCCATCCAGGAGGGGAATTCTAAAGGGGCGCTCTTTTATTTCAAGAAGATCCTCGAGTTCCAGAAGGCCTATCCAAAGGCATACAACAACATCGGCCTCCTGATGATGGGCGAGGGAGACAAAGGGCTTGCGGAGGAGTATTTCAGGAAGGCCATTGTCATAGAACCAGACAGCATAGAGCCTTACTTAAATCTTTCAGCGCTTTTGAGGAGCGACGGAAGGTTGGACGAGGCCGCCAGGCTCCTTGAGACCCCTATACAGAAAAAGGTTAAGAACCCGGCCCTCTTCCTGTCCTATGCGCTCATTCAGGACGCGGCGGGAAAGACCGAAGACGCAGTGAGATATTACAGGCGGTACCTCAGTGCCGTCAAGTCCTCTGAAGCGAGAAGGGAAGTTATAGAGAGGTTGAGGCTCCTTGAAGAGAACCGGAATCCTGAACGTCGTTAAAAGAGGGGTCCATCAGGGAGTACAGAGCGTCTTTTTCTTTGAAGGATTTCCTCCCCTTGGCAGCAATGGCGGCATCACCCGCCTGAGCAAAGAGCCTCTTACAAACAGCGAAATACTTGAGCTGCTGCAGGGTACCACTACAGAGATGCAGTTTGAGCGTTTCACCCGGGACAGCGAGCTTGACTATACGTATGAGATGGGCAGTTTCGGGCGGTTCAGGATGTGCGCGTTCATAAGGCGCAGCTCGATCGGAATAGTCGTACGGCCTGTCTCTGATGCCCTGCCTTCTTTTGAAGAGCTTGGCCTCCCCGATTCCCTGAAAGAGTTTGCACAATACCACAACGGGCTGATACTGGTGACGGGCCCGTCGGCGAGCGGCAAATCAACGACTGTTGCGGCCCTCATTGAATTGATCAACAGGGAGCGGCTGTGCCATATTGTTACCGTTGAAGACCCCATAGAGTTTGTTTTCACCCCAAAG
>JAKQBZ010000090.1 GCA_029559435.1 Deltaproteobacteria bacterium
CAACGGGTTTCTCCTTGTTGTAAATACTGAGGACATCCTCGACGGTGAGGGGCTCGAAATAGAGCTTGTCGGAGGTGTCATAATCGGTCGATACCGTTTCAGGGTTGCAGTTGACCATGATCGATTCGTACCCTTCGTCCCTGAGGGTAAAGGCTGCGTGGACGCAGGTATAATCGAACTCGATGCCCTGGCCGATCCTGTTGGGGCCTCCGCCGAGGATCATCACCTTGGGCCTGTCGCTGACGTCTACCTCGTCAGGTGCGTTATAGGTGGAATAGTAGTACGCCGCATCGGCGCCGCTCACAGGCACCTTGCACCAGGACTCTTTCTTGCCCAGCGCGATCCTCCTGTCCCTTATCTTTTCTTCGTTGGTGCCAAGTATCTGCGCAAGGTACTTGTCAGCGAAGCCGTCCTCTTTCGCCTTTATAAGCAGCGCATCAGGCAGCTCCCTGCCTTTGTACTTCAGCATCTCTTCCTCGAGCTCAACGAGCTCCTTCATCTGCTGGATGAACCACCGTTTGATCTTTGTCCTTTCAAAGAGCTTGTCCACTGCAGCGCCCTTCCGCAGCGCCTCGTACATGATGAACTGCCTTTCCGACGATGGTTCATTGAGGAGCCTCATCAGCTCGTCAAGGGGCAGGTCGTTGAAGTTGCTTGCGAAGCCCAGCCCGTACCGCTTGATCTCCAGGGAACGTATGGACTTCTGAAAGGCCTCTTTATAGTTTTTCCCGATGCTCATGACCTCGCCTACGGCCTTCATCTGCGTTCCCAGCCTGTCCTCCGCCTCTCTGAACTTTTCAAAGGCCCACCGCGCGAACTTGATGACCACGTAGTCTCCCGAAGGGGTGTATTTGTCGAGGGTGCCGCCCCGGTAGTAGGGAATATCGCTCAGCTTATAGCCGCCCGCCAGCTTTGCCGATATGAAGGCTATAGGGAACCCGGTGGCCTTTGACGCGAGGGCTGACGACCGCGATGTCCTCGGGTTTATCTCGATAACGACTACCCTGCCGTCTTCAGGGTTGTGGGCGAATTGGATATTTGTCCCGCCGATCACCTGGATCGCCTCAACGATGCGGTAGGAATATTCCTGCAGCTTCTTCTGAAGCTCTTCGGAGATGGTAAGCATGGGCGCAGAGCAGAAGGAATCACCGGTATGGACGCCCATAGGGTCGATGTTCTCAATGAAACAGACGGTGATCATGTTATTGTCGGCGTCCCTTACGACCTCAAGCTCGAGCTCTTCCCATCCAAGGACGGCCTCTTCTATAAGGATCTGCCCGATAAGGCTTGCAGAGATCCCCCTGCTGGCTATCACCTTCAGTTCTTCTTTATTATACGTGATCCCGCCGCCTGTCCCGCCGAGGGTATAGGCAGGCCTCACGACAACAGGGTAGCCGAGCCTGTCGGCGATCTCCAGCGCCTCCTCCACCGAATAGGCAAGGGCGCTCTCGGGCATTGGAATGCCGAGCTTCGACATGGTCTTCTTGAATTCGCTCCTGTCCTCTCCGCGCTCTATCGCATCGGCCTGTACCCCGATGATCTGTACGCCGTATTTCTTCAGGATGCCTTTTTTCGAGAGGTCGGCGGCCAGGTTGAGGCCTGTCTGCCCGCCGAGGTTCGGGAGCAGTCCCTGCGGTTTCTCTTTTGCTATGATCTTCTCAAGGACGTCCACGGTGAGGGGCTCGACGTAGGTGACATCCGCCATGCCGGGATCCGTCATGATCGTGGCCGGATTGGAATTGACGAGGACGATCGTGTAGCCGGCGGTCCTGAGAGCCTTGCACGCCTGCGTACCGGAGTAATCAAATTCACATGCCTGGCCTATGATGATCGGCCCTGAGCCGATAATAAGGACTTTATCTATTCCCTCGATCTTTTTAAACATTTTCCACACCTTCCGAAGAGATTTGCTTAGGCATCCTATCAAAATGCAATGCCGGGGTCAAGTGCTTTATGAGCCGTCAGCAATCAGCAAATAAAACAGCTCATAGCTCATGGCTGATAGCTGACAGCAAAAACTAAACAGTGTAAACAGTAGGGAATAGACAGCAAAAGATCTTTATGCATGCAGTTTGCCGTCTACTCTGTTTTTGCTTGTGCTATGAGCTGTGAACTGTGAGCTGTAAGCTTGCGTAGTGTATATGGCGGAGAGGCAGGGATTTGAACCCTGGGTACGCGTTTTAGCACGTACACTCGCTTAGCAGGCGAGCACCTTCGGCCTACTCGGTCACCTCTCCGTGTGGGAAAGTATACTTTTTTGCGCACCAAAAAGCAATATGAGAGAACCGGCAAAACCCGTTCAACGTTCAATGTTCTATGTTCAACGTTCAGGAAAAGCACAAGGTGCGAGAGCCTTTTACCTTTTACTTTTTACCTTTCACTGCCTTTTACTTTTATTTATAATAAGAGGTCTATAGCTGGAAGCTGATTGCTGATAGCTGACGGCTTATTGAAGGAAAGAAGATGGCGGAAGATAGGGCGATACAGGACATTCTGAGGATAAGGCACGAGCTT
Source organism: Deltaproteobacteria bacterium (assembly GCA_029559435.1). Classification (GTDB taxonomy): domain Bacteria; phylum Desulfobacterota; class Syntrophorhabdia; order Syntrophorhabdales; family Syntrophorhabdaceae; genus UBA5609. The sequence continues at coordinate 2,515 of JAKQBZ010000090.1, forward strand.
TTAAAGGCCATGCGGGAATATTTTTACGGCCTCGGGTATATTGAAGTGGAGACGGCAAACCTGGTGAGGGCGGCGCCGCCCGACCCTCAGATCGACCCGCTTGCTGTATTTGTTGAGAAGAGCGGCCCCTGGCATCTCCACACATCGCCGGAGATGGGCATGAAGAAGCTCCTCGCGGCAGGCAGCGGGAGGATATTCCAGATCTGCAAGGTATACAGGGTGGAAGAGCTCGACGAGATACACAGCATAGAGTTCACCATGCTGGAATGGTATCGCAAGGGAAGCTATCGCGACATGATGCTTGAGGTGGAGGCGCTGGCATCGTTTGTTGCCGGCAGAATTTTGCGTGACCGGCAGGCACGCTTCGCAAGACCTTTTATGGCCTATGATCTCGAGGCGCTCTTCATTGAAAAGACCGGCATTGACCCTTTTGCCCTCGACAGGAATGGTTTCTTCCAGGCGCTGCAGAAGAAGGGCTTCGCGGGCGTCGATGGCCGCGATGACTGGAACAGCTTATTCTTTAAGCTCTTCATCCAGGAAGTAGAACCGGCGATTGACTGCGGCGTGCCGTATTTTATCGTCGACTGGCCCCAATCCATCTCAACAATGGCAAAAAGGAAGAAAGATGATCCCATGAAGGTAGAGCGCTTTGAGCTCTATATCAACGGCCTCGAGATCGCGAACGGG
>JAKQBZ010000111.1 GCA_029559435.1 Deltaproteobacteria bacterium
CAGGCGGATTATGATGATCAACTACAATAACAGAAATACCACATTCTGCTGCATGAGCAATTTCGATGTTGTTTGAAATTCCGCAGTCTACCGTAATAATGAGCGTTCCATACTCTTTTGCAAAATCGTCTATGGCTGCAATAGAAAGACCGTACTGATCATTGCCTGAAGGAAGCCGGTATTGAACATCAATACCCATATCTGACAGGCACTGGTAGAGTACTGTCGTACTTGTTATACCGTCAACATCGCGGTCTCCGAAAATTAAAACTTTCTCGCCCTCGTCTTTTGCATCGAGTATACGGTCAACAGCATCCTCCATAGTTGAAAATAAAAAAGGGTTATGCTGATACCGTAAATCATCTTCAAGATAGAATAAGACTTCTGAGCTTTTAGTAATCCCTCTGCGTGCCAATATACTTGCAGTAAGCAGGTCGCTGGGAGATTTGCCTTTCAAGCCATATGTGATCGCCGAGCCGAGGATCGTTGAAGGATATCTTGGAAAGGAGAATGATTATGCGGTCCTTGCCTGTGATGGCGTCTGGGATGTCCTCACGCCCGAAGATGTCATGGAGGAGGTAAGGCGGCTGGAAGATCCGCAGAAAGGAGCGGACAGGCTGGCAAAAAAGGCCCTCGACCAGGGGAGCACCGACAATATCACCGTCATCGTCATCGACCTGAGGGAACATACAGGCAGCATGCGAAGAAAGGCGATGAAGATCACGGCAATTACCGATTACGGCGCGATAAAAGCAGTAAAAGGTGAAAGGTGAAAGGTAAAAAATATCGTGAGTCGTAAGGCGTGAGGGCGTGAGGCGAGAGAACCCGGACTCTCTGCCCTTCGCCGCCTTTTCCCCTTTACGACTTACGGGTGTTCCACGTTTTTCGATATACGATATACGAAATACGATATACGATCGAGGTGGATCCATTACCCGGTGAATCGCGCTCCCGACATATGGTATGATAGAGCATGCCGTATTTTGTCGTCCATGAGCACCATTCAAAGAAGCTTCATTATGATCTCAGGCTGGAGATCGATGGAGTGCTGAAATCATGGGCTGTGCCGAAAGGCCCGTCGATGTCCCCTCAGGACAAACGGCTTGCGATCATCGTCGAGGACCATCCCTTTGAATACGGTACATTCGAAGGGATTATCCCTGAAGGTTACTACGGAGCGGGACCTGTTGTTATCTGGGATGCGGGAGGCTTCGAGCTGCTAAATAAAGACATGGCAGAAGGGCGCATCGGATTTTTTCTGAAAGGGAAAAAGCTGAGAGGGGCCTTTGTGCTCACGCGCCTTAAAGGAAAAGACAAGGAGTGGCTTCTGATCAAGAAAAAGGATGAATTCGCAGTGCCTGCTTTCGTCGTCGAGCCGGAGCTTACAGAGAAGAGAATGAAGACGCTCGAAGAGAAACATCCGCCTTGCAATATGGATGAAGGATGATGTATGAAGACAGGCGTATTCTTTCACCGGGAGTTCCGAAACAAAGACTGGCCAATAATCGGGGACAAGTTCCGCAATTTTCCCATGGTTATGGAGCGCGACCTGTCGCTTCCCGGGGTGGCGCTTTTTGAATCAGGGCCGGCGGAGGAAGAGGTATTGCTTTTGGCCCATACCGTTCAATATCTCGCAGACGTAAGGAGGAGCTGGTATTACAACGGCGCAAGGCTTGCCGTCGGCGGATGCGTCAGGGCAGGGGAGATGATCGCGCGGGGAGAACTGGAAAATGCGCTGGTTTTTTCTGTCGGCGCGGGCCATCATTCGGGAAGGGAATCGGGGTGGGGAGGGACATACCTCTCATGCACGGGGCCTGCCATAGCGAATATCAGGAAAAAGACAGGAATGAAGCGGTTCGCCATTCTCGATACGGACTGTCACCACGGGGACGGCACGAGGTCTATCTTTGAGGACGATCACGATGTGCTCCATGTCTGCTTCTGCAGCTACGACAATGTGACGGGCGAAGGAACGAACGTGGACGTCGACGTCAGGGGGCGCATCACCGATGCGGAATACATGGGCGCGGTCAGGTCTGAATTTATCGAAAGGGCGAAGGGCTTCAAGCCCGAAATTATTTTCCACAACCTCGGCCACGATACGGCGCAGGGCGACTACGGCGATATAGGCCTGACCATGCATTTTTTCCCTCGGCTCGCGCAGGCCGTAAAAGACAGCGCAGAGGAGATATGCGGAGGCAGGTATCTGATCATTACCCACGGAGGGTACCGGGCAGATGTGGCAGAGCATATCTTTCCAAGGATCGTTGAGGTCCTGGCAACGGACTGAAGGCCGGCGACAACCCCCCCTCACCCTGGCCCTCTCCCGCAAGGGGAGAGGGGACGAAGTTGCTATGGTACTTTCCCGCAAGGGGAGAGGGGACGGAAAATGCTGTCGCCGGAGACAAATACCCGTTGCATCGCCATGTCCCTTATGGTAAAAACGTGAAGAAGAATCGATATAGGGGAACGGGAGATTGGCAGCGCACGGAACGTATATAAAGAAGAGAACCGGCATAACAAAAAAAGGGGCCGCATTCTGTGCCCTTCTCGTTATGGCCGCAGCATGTGCCGTACATGGCCTTTCTTTTGCCTTTCAGCAAAAGGACCTGGACAAGCTTCTGGCGACAGGGGAATGTGAATGGTGCGACCTCCGTAAGGCCGATCTCTCGGGGTCAAAACTTTCAGGAGCCCGGCTTGCCGGAGCGGCGCTCTCCAATTCAAACCTCGCCGGCGCCGATCTGTCAGGCGCCGACCTCTCCAACGCAGTGCTGTCCTACGCCAACCTCACCGGCGCAAACCTCTCAGGCGCTTTCATGCGCAGTGCATATATGTACAGCGCCAACCTTTCGGATGCAAACCTGAGCAAAACTACATTAGACAAGGCCAACCTGAGGGATGCAGAGCTGTCAGGCGTCATCCTGTCGGGGGCCAGCCTTTCGGGAACGATCTGGAGAAACGGGTCAAAGTGCCTGGAGGGATCAGCAGGTGAATGCATGGGAGACCCTGCCCATCGCGGAACAACTGAAAAAGGGGTAGCATTTTAAATATAAGCGTTCAGACGTCCACGCGACGGATCAACAACACAATGCTTGTATTTTTAATAAGGAGGGGCAGGCGTGAAATACCAGGTCGGGGAAGCAGGCAGGATTGTCGTGGCCCAGCTTGGAGACGATGACGACATACTCGGGTGCCTCGTCGATATCGTTAAAAAAGAGAAGATCAAGGCGGGCATCTTTTACCTTGTCGGCGGCATAAAGGACGCAAAGATCGTCGTAGGGCCTGTCCAGGACGTGATGCCCCCGATGCCGACATGGCGGGAGCTCACGGAAAGCCATGAGATGCTGGGGGTAGGTACGATATTCTGGTACAAGGATGAGCCGAGGCTGCATCTCCACGGTACTTACGGGAAGTGGGATACGGTAAAAACAGGCTGCCTCAGAGAGGCCGCAAAGACGTTCCTTATCATGGAAGCGGTCATTGTTGAGATCAAAGGGGTTAGGGCCGTGAGGGATCTTGACCCGGCATCAAATATGGTACTGCTCAGGCTGTTGGACAGCTTTGATCGTGCCTGACGGGAGGGTAGCAGACGATGGGGTTTTTATACGCCCATGCCGTGCTGATGTGTATAGGATTTTTATTCCTCCTCGCGGGCTTTGTTATCGCGCGCTTTATGAAAAGAAAACTATGGTGGCTTACAATTCACAAGGCGTGCGGGATATCGGGCGCATCATGCGCCGTGTTGGGATTTTGCGCCGTGTTCCTTGATATTGCCCTGGCACGAGGGCAACATTTGAGCATACCCCATAGCTACGTCGGCATCGCCGCGGTGATCCTTGCTGTTGCAGCGCCCGTCCTCGGGCTCATGCAATTCAGGTTCAGGGAACATATCCGGGCGGTCAAGGGGCTTCACATCTGGTCAGGGAGAATCGCCCTCATCCTCATGCTTATAAACATCATGCTTGGACTCTACTGAAGAGTGGATAACAGATAGCCGTCAGCAGTCAGCGCACAGCAGTCAGCTGAAGCAAAAAAGGCCTTAGGGCTGATCGCTGACAGCTAAAGAAACCGTCAGCGATCAGCATAAACCAGATAAACGATCTATATCAGAACCTGATCCGCGCCCTGTATGTGAGCTTTGCCTCGCCGTCCTTTTTTACCGGCACATCGAAAGAGGCCGTATGTGCATCCACTTTCGTGTGGGCGTGGGACGACTCGAGGATCCTCCAATCCCACGAAAAAGGCTCAACGACCTTTATCGTGACATCTTCCTCTTTATGATTTCTCAGGGATATCTCAAATCCAATCTCGTAAGTGTCTTTAGATATCTTTTCCCATACCGTCTGCTTCCGTGTGGCGGCGATATCGAATGCATTGCCCATCTTGATGCGGATCTTTTCATCCCTGGGCGTATGGTCGATTGAGTCTTCGCCGACAAACTGCAGGCTCTTATCCTGGTCTTCTTTGTATACCCTGACAATCCCTTTCGGAAAGGGCATGCCAAGGTTATTCTCTTTTTTGTTATAGATCTCCAGGAATACGCCGACCTTATCGGTCCTGATGGCATCTCCGTACCTGTTCCTGTAATAGTGCGATGCGCCGCGATAGATAAACTCTTTTTTCAGAGGCACCTTCGATGCGCTGAGGAGGCCGATCTGTTTTGTCTGGTTCTCCTTGATCGTAGTTCTCCTCTCCAGCGTAT
>JAKQBZ010000009.1 GCA_029559435.1 Deltaproteobacteria bacterium
CCCATGCCGGTATATGCGCCGCCGTTGGTAAAGACCTTCGCTTCCCTGGCGCAGAATGTTCCGTCCTTTTTCACGCCGGTCCGTACGTAATAAAGCATGGGGGTCCGCCGCTTCGAGGCGATGAAGTCCTCTTCCCTCGTGTACACGATCTTGACCGGCCTGTGAAGCTTTCTGGAGAGCACGGCGCTGCAGAATATCGCCCCGTCAAGCTCGAACTTGCCGCCGAAGCCGCCGCCGACATAGGTAGAGATAACCCTCACGTCGCCTTCCCTCATGTCAAGCACGCCTGCCATGAGCGCCTGCAGGTAATAGGGCGACTGGTTGGAATGGTAGATCGTCAGCTTGCCGTCAGTGAAGCTTGATACTGCCGTGCGGGTCTCCATGCACATATGGGCCTGGCCGCCGCACTTGAACCAGTCTTCCCTTATATAATCCGCCTCCTCGAAAGCCGCCTCTACATCGCCCCACTCGATATGCCGGGTAATGTTGATGTTGCGCTCAAAACCTTCGTGTATTTCAGGCGCTTCTTTTTTGATCGCGTCGAGCGGCTCATAGACCGCAGGAAGCACTTCATAATCGACATCGATATAGTCAAGGGCCTTCTCTGCGATCTCTTCGGTTATCGCCGCCACAGCAGCAACGGGCTCGCCGATGTAGCGCACCTTTTCGACAGGGAGTATCTGCTCGTCGCAGAGGTCTTTGTAGCGCCGCCAGATGCCCTGTTTGATGCCCAGGGTATCTTCCTTGCCTGTTACGACCCCCATGACGCCGGGAAGCTCCATGGCCCTGCTGTAATCGATCTTCAGGATCTTCGCATGGGGGTGGGGGCTTCTCAATATCTTGCCGTAGAGCATGTTGGGCAGCTTCACGTCGAAGGTATATGTCGCCCGGCCTGTTACCTTCGCTACGCCGTCTACATTATGAACGTGGGTGTTGATTACCTTAAATTCCGAATGTGGGTTGATTACGGTGTATTTGTTCATGATTTAACCTCCGTATATTTGCCTTTTGCAGTCGCATCTATTGCCCGGACGATGCTGTTGTAGCCTGTGCACCGGCAGATATTTCCTTCAATGCCTTCCCTTATCTCCCATTCTGTCGGTTTTTTGTTCTCGTCAAGAAGCGCCTGCGCCGTCATGATCATGCCGGATGTGCAAAAACCGCACTGGAAGGCGCCGTGGTCAATGAATGCCTTCTGGATAGGCGCCAGCTTACCCTTTTCTTCCAGCCCCTCAACGGTAGTTATCTTAGTGCCTTCGGCCTGCATTGCAAGCACAGAACATGACTTCACGGCCATGCCGTCGATCATTACCGTGCATGCACCGCAGGATACGGTGTCGCAACCCCTCTTCGTCCCTGTCAAACCTATGTGGTCTCTTATCGCTTCTACCAGAAGTGTTTTCGGGTTTATATATAACTCATACTCTTGCCCATTTACCGTGAGCCGTAACAATTGCTTTTCCATATACAAGACCTCCTTATCTTAATTAAGCTTTGGCTTGTTCCCAGGCCTTTTTCAACATCCTCTTCGTCAGTACGCCCAGCAAGTGTCTTCTATGTTCCTCAGACGCATGGATATCTGCGACAGGTTCACAATCTTCCGATGCTATTTTGCCCGCCTCGGCAAAAATACTTTCTTTAAGCGTCTTTCCAACCAACAGCTCCTCGGCCCTCTTCACTCTTCTCGGAGTGGCGCCGGCATTGCCGAGAACGATCCTTGCATCCTTGCATTTGCCGTTTCCGTCCAGCGTTACGGAGGCTGCCGCTGCTACCACGCCCATATCGCTTTCGAGAAGATTGAATTTCTGATACGCGGCGCCTGTTTTTGCCTCAGGCACAGGTACCTGGACTTCCAGCACCAGCTCGCCTTTATTTAAAGCCGTTTCGAAATAGTCCACAAAGAAATCTTCCAGAGGCATGGTCCTTTCGCCTGCCGCTCCGCCAACCTTTATGTTCGCTTTCAGCGCGATCAGAACCGGCGCAGGGTCTCCGGCAGGGTCGGCATGGGCAAGGTTGCCGCCGATGGTCCCCCAGTTTCTCACCTGGATCGATGCAAGCTTATTCTCCATCGACACGAGCACAGGATAATTTTTCTTGATCACATCGGACTTTTCAATGGCGCGGTGGGTAGTGGTGGCGCCGATCTTCAAGCCCTCTTTCTTGTCGAATTTGATATAATCAAGTTCCTTGATGCGCTTGATGTCGAGCAGGTATTCAGGGGCGATCATTCCCTGCCTCATGACGATCAGCAAAGACTGGCCTCCGCATATCACCTTACAATCGTCGTGTTCCGCATACATGGCAAACGCCTCTTTAAGCGTGCCAGGCTTCAGGTAATTAAAATCGTTTATCATGGCTCTCTCCTTTCTGTTAATTCTTCCACTTCTACCAACTCTTCAACGTTGCTTATCCACTTTGAACTTTTTTGTATATCTTCCGGCATCCCGAACTTCTCGTCCTTCGCATGATCATGTTCAACCCTGTATCGCGCCTTCAGCTCCTCGATCTGCTCTGCGCCGAGTGATGCGCCCTGGTATTCCCTGGAAAAACACATACAAAAGTGCCTTCCCCTATAAATAGCA
>JAKQBZ010000116.1 GCA_029559435.1 Deltaproteobacteria bacterium
GGTATAATCTATAACTGTTTAATTTAATAGCATATTTTATTCTATGATAATTTTTTATTCACTTCGTAAAATTTTTTGACCTTTTTACCGCACGTTCCATGCCATACAGGGCCCCGTCTTTTTATTAAAAATCTTTAAAAATTTCTTGACATTACATGACTAAATCGTTTAATATACCAAAGTTTTTCGCAGTGTACCAATATCCCTTAATAAAATGAGGGATTATTTTTTTGGAGGTTTTGATGCCTACTATTAACCAATTAGTGAGGCGAGGGAGAGAAGCCGTCAAAAAGAAGAGTTCTTCTCCGGCCCTTACCGATTGCCCACAGAAAAGAGGAGTCTGCGTAAGAGTATATACGACCACTCCAAAAAAACCGAACTCTGCATTGCGCAAGGTGGCTCGTGTCAGGCTTACAAACGGCATCGAAGTGACCACATATATACCGGGGATCGGACATAACCTTCAGGAGCACTCCGTTGTGTTGATCAGGGGCGGAAGAGTAAAAGACCTGCCCGGTGTCAGGTACCATATTATCAGAGGTTCTCTGGACGCAAGCGGCGTAGTGAACAGAAAGAAGAGCAGATCAAAATACGGCGCCAAGAGACCGAAGCAATAAAGGAGCGTTTTCATGCCGAGAAAAGGACATGTTTCAAAGAGAGAAAAACTGCCTGACCCGAAATATAATGACCTGCTCGTGCAGAGGCTTGTAAGCTGCGTCATGCTGGATGGGAAAAAGAGCACCGCGACGGGCATTGTATATGGCGCGTTCGATCTCATAGCAAGCAAGATCAAAGACGAGCCGTTAAAGGTCTTTCATAAGGCGGTTGAAAATATCAGGCCGGAGATAGAGGTTAAGGCGAGACGCGTGGGCGGGGCAACGTACCAGGTGCCTGTTGAGGTAAGACTGAACAGAAAACTTTCGTTGGGCATCAGATGGCTCATCAGATATGCAAGGGAAAGATCAGAAAGAACGATGGTCGAAAAGCTCGCAGGAGAGATCATCGACGCCTATAACAACAAGGGAGCTGCCGTAAAGAAGAGGGAGGATACCCACAAGATGGCGGAGGCCAACAAGGCTTTTGCCCATTACAGATGGTAGCACGTTCGTTATGAATCAAAATGTAAGAAACGTCGGGATCATGGCTCATATTGATGCAGGGAAGACGACTGCTACTGAGCGGATGCTGTTCTATACAGGAGTGAACAACAGGATCGGGGAAGTTGATGACGGCGCTGCGACGATGGATTGGATGGAAGAGGAAAAGGAGCGCGGCATCACCATCACCGCTGCAGCCACCACCTGTTTCTGGAACGACCACAGAATAAACATTATCGACACGCCGGGCCATATCGACTTTACGATAGAAGTGGGCAGGTCGTTGAGGGTCCTCGACGGGGCGGTGGCGCTTTTCTCCGCGGTGGAGGGCGTTGAGCCGCAATCCGAGACCGTCTGGAGACAGGCCGACCGTTACGGCGTGCCGAGGATAGGCTTCGTGAACAAGATGGACAGGCCCGGGGCTGATTTCCCAAGATGCATTGCCATGATACAGGAGATATTAAAAACCAACCCGCTTGTCCTGCAACTGCCGATCAAGGAAGGGGATGAATTTCTCGGTGTTGTGGACATCATTGCCGGGAAGGCCGTCCTTTATGACAAGGACAGGTTTGGATACGAATATTCCCTCTGCGGCATACCCGCACATATGGCCGCCGAGGTTCATGCAGCGCGGGAAAGAATGATGGAGACGCTTTCCGAGGTCGATGACGATTTCATGCTGCGGTTCCTGGAGGGCGATGAGATCGGAGAAGGCGAGATCAAGAGGGTAATACGCAAGGGGACGCTCAGCGGGAACATCCTGCCGGTGCTGTGCGGCAGCGCTTTTAAGAACAAAGGCATCCAGCCGCTTCTTGACGCGATCGTGGACTATCTCCCGTCTCCTCAGGATATATCGCCGCACAACTGCTGGACAGAGGACGGGGAAGAGAAGACCCTCGTCGGAACAAAAGATGAGAAGTTCAGCGGGCTCGTTTTTAAGATCATGAACGATCCCTTTGTCGGCCATCTTACCTATATCAGGATCTATTCGGGCGAATTGAGAACGGGCGGTACCGTTCTGAACACATCAAAATTAAAGACAGAGCGGATCGGCCGCATAATGAGGCTTCACGCGAACAAAAGGGAAGAGATAAAAAAGGTGGAGGCCGGGGATATCTGTGCGATCGTCGGCTTGAAAGGCGTCTCAACGGGCGATACGCTTGCTGATCCCGACATGCACATATCCTTCGAGGCAATAGAGGTTCCGGCGCCCGTCGTTTCCTGCGCCATTGCCCCGAAAAAGAAGGATGACCTCAAGAAGATGTGGCTTGTCTTCAACAAATACACCGTTGAGGACCCGTCGCTTACCGTGAGGCTTGACAGCGAGACGGGAGAGGTTATTCTCTCCGGCATGGGTGAACTTCACCTTGAGATCATTATGGACAGGGCGAAAAGAGAGCATAACCTTGAAATGCTTTCCTCGCCCCCGCAGGTAGCCTACCGGGAGGCCATCACAAGGCATACGACAGGAACGGGCAAGTATATAAAACAATCCGGGGGACGGGGCCAATACGGCCATGTCGTGCTGCAGGTATCTCCCCACGAGGGGGCCGGATTTATCTTTGAGAACAAGATTGTGGGCGGCGCCATACCGCGGGAATACATTTCCAGCATAGAGGCGGGGATCAAGGAGACGCTGGAAAAGGGTATTGCATATGGATACCCGTTGATCGACATCAAGGTTGAGCTTTTGGATGGCTCCTTTCACGAAGTGGATTCGTCGGAGCTTGCGTTCAAGCTCGCCGGGTCCATCGGCGTAAAGGATGCCATAGCAAAGGCAAACCCTGTTCTCCTCGAACCCGTCATGAAGGTCGACATCAATGTCCCCGGAGAGTTTCTCGGATCCGTCATAAGCGATATCTCGTCGAGGAGGGGCAGGATCGCTGAAATAGGCGACAGGAACGATTTCAAATCAATTCTTGCTTACCTGCCGCTGGACGAGATGTTTGGATATACGACGAGGCTTCGTTCGGTAACCCAGGGAAGGGGCTATTACAGCATGGAATTTTTTCATTATGCCCCCGTGCCGCAGCATATCTATGAAAACATTTTAAAGAATAGAGATAAAAATCAAACGGAGGTTCTCTATGGCTAAGAAGAAGTTTGAGAGGACAAAGCCCCACGTGAACATCGGAACGATCGGGCATATCGATCACGGGAAGACGACGCTTACCTCTGCGATCACGAGGTGCCTCGCCAACCGGGGGTTTGCGGAATGGATCCCCTTTGACCAGATCGACAAGGCCCCGGAAGAGAAGGAAAGGGGCATCACGATCGCGACGGCGCACGTGGAGTATGAGACCGATAACCGCCACTACGCCCACGTGGACTGTCCGGGCCACGCGGACTACATCAAGAATATGATCACCGGCGCCGCCCAGATGGACGGCGCGATCCTCGTTGTCGGCGCAAACGACGGGCCCATGCCCCAGACGAGGGAGCACATCCTCCTCGCCCGCCAGGTCGGCGTCCCCTTCATCGTCGTCTACCTGAACAAGGTCGACATGGTCGACGACCCCGAGCTTATCGAGCTCGTCGAGCTTGAGCTCCGGGAGCTTCTTACCCAGTACGAGTTCCCCGGGGACAAGATCCCCATCATCCGGGGCAGCGCGCTGAAGGCCCTGGAGCACGGCTGCGGCAACCGGGACTGCCCTGACTGCAAGAGCATCTATGAGCTCATGGATGCCATCGACTCCTATATCCCCGAGCCGGTCCGCGATATCGCCAAGCCCTTCCTGATGCCCGTAGAGGACGTCTTCTCCATCTCCGGCCGCGGCACCGTCGTCACCGGCAGGGTGGAGCGCGGCGTCATCAAGCCCGGCGAAGAAGTGGAGATCATCGGCTTCCGCGCCACGGAAAAGACCGTCGCCACCTCCGTTGAGATGTTCCGGAAGATCCTCGACCAGGGGCAGGCCGGCGACAATATCGGCGTACTTTTGCGGGGGACCAAGAAGGACGAAGTGGAGCGCGGCCAGGTCTTGGCCAAGCCCGGCTCCATCAAGCCCCACACGAAGTTCAAGGGAGAGGTCTACATCCTCGCGAAAGAGGAGGGAGGCCGCCATACCCCGTTCTTCTCCGGGTACCGTCCCCAGTTCTACTTCCGTACCACCGACGTGACCGGCGTGGCAAAGCTCCCCGAAGGCGTCGAGATGGTCATGCCTGGCGACAACGTGACCTTGAGTGTCGAGCTCGTTACCCCCATTGCCCTTGAAAAGGAACTCCGCTTTGCCATCAGGGAAGGCGGCAAGACCGTAGGCGCAGGGGTCGTCACCGAGATTAGCGAGTAAAGGGGGAGGGATGAGGCAACGAATCAGGATATGCCTGAAGGCCTTTGATCATAGATTACTTGATCAATCGGTGAAGGAGATAGTTGATGCGGCAAAGAAGACGGGGGCGCAGGTGGTTGGCCCGGTACCATTGCCGACGAAGATACAGAAGTACTGCGTATTAAGGTCCCCGCATATCGACAAGAAATCAAGGGAACAGTTTGAGATAAGAACGCATAAGCGGCTGATAGATATCGTTGAGCCTACACAGCAGACAGTGGATGCACTGATGAAGCTTGAACTGGCTGCGGGCGTGGACGTGGAGATAAAATCGTAGGAGCAGGTATGGCATTAGTGGACGTATTGAATGTTGAGGGAGCGAAGGTCGGAGAAGTTGAGGTAAGCGATGCAGTCTTCAACTGCGAGGTAAAACCCCACCTTATCCACGATGTGGTAAAGATGCAGCTCGCGAACAGAAGAAGCGGTACGGCATCGGTGAAGACAAGGAAGGAAGTAAGAGGTGGCGGGAAAAAACCCTACAGGCAGAAAGGGACCGGGAGGGCGAGACAGGGCACCTCAAGGTCACCGCTGATGCCGGGCGGCGGTTCTGTGTTCGGGCCGAAACCGAGGGATTACCGTTATGCAGTGCCAAAAAAGGTGAGAAGGAGCGCCCTGAGGTCAGCCCTTACCGTCCGGAATACAGGATCGAACATGAAGGTCCTTGACAAGCTGGAGCTTCAGGATATCAGTACGAAAAATTTCAACGGCATCGTGAAGACCCTGAGCCTCACAAAACCCCTGTTCATCATTGAGAAGAAGGACGAGATCGTTGAAAAATCCGCGAGAAACATACCTCACGTGAAGATCCTCAAATGCGACGGATTGAATGTGTACGATATCATCAGGCATGATCAGCTTGTACTGACCGTGGATGCGCTACGGAAAATAGAAGAGGTATTGGCATCATGAACGAGTACGATATTATACGCCGCCCCATAATTACCGAGAAGAGCACATTGCTGAAGGATAACGGGAACCAGTATGTATTCGAGGTCCACCGTGACGCAAATAAGATAGAGATCAAACATGCCGTTGAGAAGCTCTTCAAGGTAAAGGTGCTTTCTGTGAGCGTCAGCAACCTGGAAGGCAAAAAGAAGAGGCTCGGCAGATTTGCCGGCAAGCGGCCTGATTGGAAAAAGGCGATCGTGAAGTTGAGTCCGAAAGATAAAATCTTGATTTTTGAAGGTGCAGGTGCATAATGGGCGTAAAAGAATATAAACCTACCTCTGCAGGCAGGAGATTCATGAGCGGCCTTACCTTTGAGGAGATCACCAAGAAGGGGCCCGAGAAATCACTGCTTGTCCCAAGGAAGAAAACGGGCGGAAGAAACCATACGGGGAAGATCACCACCAGGCACATCGGTGGCGGACACAAGAAAAGATACCGGATCATCGACTTCAAGAGGGATAAGTTCGAGATCCCCGGTAAAGTCGAAGGCATAGAATATGACCCCAACAGGTCGGCGAATATTGCCCTTATCAGTTACGCAGACGGCGAGAAGCGGTATATAATCTCACCGCTGGGGCTCAAGGCGGGCGATACGATCGTTGCGAGCACAAAACCCGATACGGAGATCAAGGAGGGCAACTCGCTTCCCCTGAAATTTATACCCCTTGGAACCTTTGTTCACAACGTGGAGATGAAACCCGGCAAAGGCGGGCAGCTCGCGCGGAGCGCAGGGAACTATGCGCAGCTTGTTGCCAAGGAAGGCGGTTACGGACACGTCAGGTTGCCTTCCGGCGGGGTCAGGCTGATAAACCTTGCATGTATGGCGACCATAGGCCAGGTGGGTAACATTGACCATGAAAATATAACCATCGGCAAAGCCGGAAAACCAAGGTGGCAAGGCACCAGGCCGACCGTTCGCGGAACGGCAATGAACCCTGTTGACCACCCCCTCGGCGGCGGCGAAGGAAGATCGAAGGGCGGAAGGCACCCCTGCTCCCCGTGGGGCCAGCTGTCGAAGGGCATGAAGACAAGGAAAAACAAGAGGACGAACAAGTTCATTATAAAGCTCAGAGGGTAGGAGGTTTCCGTGGCGAGGTCTTTAAAGAAAGGGCCGTTCTTAGAGGAGAGGCTGTTAAAGAAGGTTGAGGATGCAAAATCCTCAAAGGGTTCAAAGGTGATAAAAACGTGGTCGAGGAGGTCAACGATTATCCCCGACTTTGTAGGGTTTACCTTTGCGGTTCATAACGGCAAGAAGTTTATTCCTGTGTTTGTTACGGAGGAGATGGTGGGGCATAAGTTTGGTGAGTTCTCGCCCACCAGGACGTTCCATAGCCATTCGGGCGACAGAAAAGCAAAAGTGGTCAAGAGGAAGGAATAGAGCCATGGAGATCGTAGCAAAAGCAAAGATGATCAGGATATCGCCACGAAAGGTAAGGATCGTAGGCGATCTGATAAAAAAGAAGAATATCAACGAGGCCTCCGGGATGCTGACATATATGCCTCAAAAGGCATCCTTTATCCTGAAGAAGCTTCTTGACAGCGCCATAGCGAATGCGAAACAGAAGAAATATGTCGATATCGACAACCTCTATATTAAGAACGTTATCGTTGACGGCGGGCCGGTGCTGAAAAGGTTTCTGCCGAGGGCCATGGGAAGGGCAACAAAGATCAGGAAGCGGATCAGCCACATTACACTCGTATTAGACGAATCATAGACTTGGAGGTTAAATGGGTCAAAAGACACATCCTTTCGGTTTCAGGCTCGGGGCAATCAAGACGTGGGATTCCAAGTGGTTTGCGTCGAAGAACTACGCGAAATTTTTGCACGAAGACATAACGATAAAGAACTACCTGAAGAAGAAGCTCTACCAGGCAGGGATCTCAAGGATCGAGATAGAGAGGGCTGCCAACAAGGACAAGAGGGCAAAGATAAATATCTATACGTCCCGCCCCGGACTTGTTATCGGGAGAAAAGGGGCCGAGGTCGAAAACCTGAAAAAGGAGCTCCAGCAGATTACCGACAAAGAGGTGATCTTGAATATCACGGAAGTAAAAAGGCCCGAGGTCGACGCGCAGCTTGTTGCGGAAAATATTGCCCTGCAGATAGAGCGCCGCGTTTCTTTCAGGAGGGCGATGAAAAAGAACGTTACTCAGGCGCTCAAGTTCGGCGCCAAGGGGATCAAGGCAATGTGCGCCGGAAGGCTTGGCGGAGCCGAGATGTCGCGTACGGAATGGTACCGGGAGGGAAGGGTGCCGCTGCAGACCATCAGGGCGGATATAGATTACGGTATTGCCGTTGCAAGCACAAAATACGGCGTTATCGGGATAAAGGTCTGGATCTTTAAGGGAGAAATATTTCAGGAGGCAAGATAATGCTTGCGCCAAAGAGGGTTAAATACAGAAAGCAGCAGAAAGGCAGAATGAAAGGTGTTGCCGCGAGGGGAAACAAGGTCACCTTCGGAGACTACGGCCTGCAGGCGCAGGAGGCGGGCTGGATAACATCGCGGCAGATCGAGGCGGCAAGGATAGCGCTTACACGGTATGTAAAAAGGACGGGAAAGGTATGGATCAGGGTTTTTCCTGACAAGCCGATCACGAAAAAACCGGCTGAAACGAGAATGGGCAAGGGAAAAGGCCCCAGCGAAGGCTGGGTAGCGCCGGTAATACCCGGAAGGATCCTTTATGAGATCAAGGGTGTCCCCGAGGATAAGGCAAAAGAGGCTTTGAGAATAGCTTCATTCAAACTTCCCATTGCGACAAAGTTTGTGGCAAGAAGTGAGGAACAATGAAAGGCAGGGAGTTAAAAGAGCTTACCAGGGAAGAGCTTTTAAAGAAAAAGAGAGACGCCAAGGAAGAACTGTTCAACCTGAGGTTTCAACATTCAACAGGGCAGCTGGACAATACCGCACGGCTGAAGCTTTTGAAAAGGGATGTGGCGAGAATAGAAACGGTTTTGCGCGAGAAGACGCCCAAGGCATAATAACAGGCTTCGAGCCGGCAAGCAATGGCCGAAAGCTATAATTCGAGGTTGGCATGGAAGCGAAACAAAACGCGAACAAGAAGAAGATGACAGGCATTGTTGTAAAGGATAAGATGGATAAGACCATCGTCGTCGAGGTCGAGAAGGTTTTGCTGCACCCAAAATACCACAAGTACCTGAAGAGAAAGAAACGCTATAAGGTGCATGACGAGAAAAATATCTGCAAAATGGGCGACGTGGTGTCGATCATTGAAGCGAGGCCGATCAGTAAAGATAAACGGTGGCTTTTAAAAGAGATTGTAAAGAAAGAAGAACCTTTCTTAGTCCAGAAAGAGGTGGTTGGAGATGATACAGGCGAGATCTAAACTTGAAGTTGCAGACAACTCCGGCGCCAAAAAGCTCGGTTGCATAAAGGTTCTTGGCGGATCAAGGAAGAGATACGGGACAGTGGGGGATATTATTGTGGCGTCAGTAAAAGAGGTTATCCCTAATTCAAAGGTAAAAAAAGGCGAAGTGGTGAAAGCGGTCATCGTGAGGACAAAAAAAGAGATCAGGAGAACAGACGGGTCCTATGTGAGATTTGATGATAACTCCGCGGTTATTATCAACCAGTACAATGAACCCGTGGGAACGAGGATCTTCGGGCCTGTAGCCAGGGAGCTCCGGGCGAAAAAGTTCATGAAGATCGTTTCTCTTGCTCCAGAGGTTGTGTGAGGAATACTATGGAAAAACATTATCACGTCAAGAAGAATGACCTTGTGATGGTTACAAGCGGCAAGGATAAAGGAAAGAGCGGCAAGGTTTTACGAATTATTAAAAAGAAGGACAGGCTGATCGTAGAAAAGGTAAACATGGTCAAGAGGCATGTAAAGCCGAGCCAGAAATCAAAAGGCGGCATCATGGAGAAGGAAAGCCCCATCCACCTGTCCAACGTTATGCTCTACTGTGAGAAATGTTCAAAGCCGGTAAGGGCGGGAAAGCGAACTCTCGAGGATGGGAAGAAGGTGCGTTTCTGCAAAAAGTGTGAAGAGGTCTTAGATAAGTAGGAGGCACTGTTGAAAACAGCGTATATGGAATTTTATGAAAAAGAGGTCAGGTCGGCGCTGATGAGGAGGTTCCAGTATAAGAACGTCATGGAAGTGCCGAAAATAGAAAAGATCACGGTAAATATCGGGCTCGGCGAGGCCCTTCAGAATATTAAGGTTCTCGATAGTGCAACCGGCGATATAAAGCTGATCACCGGACAGAAACCTGTTATCACGAAGTCGAAGAAATCGATCGCCTCCTTCAAGCTGAGGGAGGGGATGTCGATCGGCTGCATGGTGACGCTCCGAAGGGAGAGGATGTACGAGTTCCTTCATAAGCTTGTCTACATTGTCCTTCCGCGGGTGAGGGATTTTAAAGGCGTTTCCCCGAAGTCTTTCGACGGGAGGGGAAACTATACACTTGGTTTGAGAGAACAGATCATATTCCCCGAGATAGAGTACGACAAGATCGACAAGGCAAGGGGGATGAACATTACTATCGGGACAACGGCAAAAACGGACGAAGAAGGCTTTGAGCTTCTGAAGTTAATGGGAATGCCTTTCAGGAGTTGACGGAGGAGTGAATGGCAAAAAAATCAATGATGGAAAAAGCAAAGGCAGCACCGAAATACCGGGTAAGGGTCCATAACAGATGTGCTATCTGCGGGAGGCCCCGCGGCTACCTGCGCAAATTTCAGATGTGCAGGATATGCTTCAGGAACCATTCCCTGAAGGGTGAGATACCTGGCGTCATAAAATCAAGCTGGTGAGGGGGATTCATGGTTACAGTAGATCCTATTGCTGATATGCTAACACGGATACGGAACGCCATCATAGCGCGCCACGAATCTGTCGACATACCCTATTCCAATATGAAATTTGCCATATCAAAGATATTCAAGGAAGAGGGGTATATAAAAAATTACAAGACCTTTGTCGATGAGGCGAGGAAGAAATTCCTCAAGGTTTATATACATTACGACGAAAACAACAAAAGCGTTATCACCGGTTTGCGCAGGATCAGCAAGCCGGGGAGAAGGCGGTATGTAGGCGCAGGAGAGATCCCGAGATTAAGGAAGCGGATAGGCCTTATCGTGATCTCCACTTCTAAGGGGATTATGACAGACAGGAGCGCGATAAAAAATAAGGTGGGAGGGGAACCCCTCCTGGTTGTTTGGTGAGGTGTGAAATGTCGAGGATAGGCAAAAAGCCTGTGGTTTTGCCTCAGGGCACAAAGCTGGAATTAAAAGATAACGAGATTGTCGTAACGGGGCCCAAAGGCTCGTTGAGGAGGCCCTTCCTGGAAGGGCTGACCATCAATATCGATGGAAGCACCGTGATGGTCCAGCGAACCAGCGAAGAAAAGAAGATAAAAGGTCTGCACGGACTTATGAGGACGTTGATAGCAAACATGGTGGATGGCGTCCACAAAGGGTTTGAAAGAAAGCTGGAGATCGTCGGCATCGGATACAGGTCGGAATTGCAGGGCAATAATATCATCTTTTACCTCGGCTATTCTCATCCCATAACTTTCCCTCTGCCTGCGGGAATCTCTGCCCAGGTAGACAAACAAACGCTCCTGACGATCAAGGGCATCGACAAAGAGCTTGTCGGCCAGACGGCGGCGAAGATAAGGGCGTTGAGAAAGCCCGACGTATACAAGAACAAAGGCGTTAAATACGCAGATGAGGTGTTGAGGAAAAAGGCCGGCAAAAGCGGCAAGTAAGAGGTGAGAAGATGGAGAGAAAAGAAAAGGTAGCGGCACGGGAGAAGAGAAAAAAGAGAATTCGCAAAACGATCTCCGGTACCGCCGGCAAACCGAGACTGTGTGTCTATAAGAGCTTAAGGCAGATATACGCGCAATTGATCGATGATTCGCAGGATAAGGTGATAACGGCCGCATCAACGTTGACAAAGGAAGTTATGGCGACGATAAAGTGCGGCGGCAATGTCGAAGCGGCAAAGAAGGTTGGAGAGCATATCGGCAAGAAGGCAGCCGGCATGGGCATAAGCCAGGTTATCTTTGACCGGAACGGTTTTAAATATCACGGCAGGATAAAGGCCTTGGCCGATGGTGCAAGAGAGGCGGGTTTACAATTTTAATAGGAGGTTGTGTTGGCTGAGAGAAAGCGTATAGAACCGGGTGAACTTGAGCTGCAGGACAGGTTGGTCTATATAAACCGCGTCGCAAAGGTTGTAAAGGGCGGCCGGAGGTTTAGCTTTAGCGCCATCGTCGTTGTCGGTGACGGCAACGGCCGCGTAGGGTTTGGACTTGGCAAGGCCAACGAGGTCCCTGACGCGATCAGAAAAGCAGTGGAGAGGGCAAAGAAGAGCATTATCGAGGTTCCTGTCAGGAAAGGGACGATCCCTCACGAGATAAAGGCAAAGTACGGGACCAGCGAGGTATTTATGAAACCGGCAAGCGAAGGCACCGGTGTTATTGCTGGAAGGGCCGTGCGGGCCGTTGTTGAGGTAGCCGGCATAACAAACATACTTACCAAATGTTACGGGTCGCGGAATTATCATAATGTGGTAAAGGCGACAATCAAAGGGCTTGCCACGTTAAAGTCGCCCGAAGTATCGTTGAAGCAGCGGGGCAAGACGAAGGTCGAGGAGGGATAACGTGAGCCACCTCAAGATAAAATGGACAAAGAGCT
>JAKQBZ010000122.1 GCA_029559435.1 Deltaproteobacteria bacterium
TGGATGAGAAGAAGGTTTTCGCCCCTGCCCCTGACTACCTTGATCAACAGGTGCTCGACTTCTTTTTGCCTTGTTATATCGTTGACACTCCCCAGCACCGCTGGCCTGCCCTCGTAAAAAAAGGGGACAACTGATTCCAGCAGCCATTTCACTTCTCCTGATTTGGTAATGATCCGATATTCGTATGGGGTATTGAGGTCGCCCCGGAGCATCTGTTTGCAGCATTCCCTCATCTTCTGCCTGTAGTCGGGGTGGACGATCTCAATCATACTAATTCTCTTCAGCTCTTCTGCCGTATATTCCAGGTATCTGCACATGAAGGGGTTCGCGTAAACTATCCTTCCTTCCTGTCTCATGTAGATGCCGATCTGGATATTTTCGCCTGCAATGCGATAGGCGTCCTCCAATCCTTTGCGCTCGGTTATGTCGCGGGTTACGCCGAGCACAGCCTGCACGCCGTCGTCATCCTTGTAGCGCAGGGGGACAAGCCTTGTGTCCTCCCAGGTCTCTTCTCCGCTCAGGAAAGAGCCTGTTTCGAAGCGAACGGGCTCGCCGGTGGAAAAAACCGCATTGTACTTTTCCCTGTAAAAATCGTATGCCTCGGCGGACGCGAACTCTTTCCAGGACCTTCCAATCATCTCTTCCGGCTTTAGCTCAAATAGCCGGGCGGCCCTGCTGTTTATGTAGCGGATCCGGTCTTCCGGATCGACAATATAGATCATGTCCTGAGATGCTTCCGCTATGAGGCGATAGCGCTGCTCGCTGCGCTGCAACTCTTCAGCCCACGGTGATTTTGGCGTCGCCTGCAGTTCCTCGATCTTCTTGTCCCGGGTTACATCCCTGGCAATTCCTTCCACTCCCTTCAAATCGCCTTTTTCATCAAGAATGGGGAAAGCTTTAAGCTCCAGCCAGGCCGTGTCGCCGTCCTTCCTCCTGATCCGCAATTCCAGGGGTGTCTCCCAGCTTTCTTTTCCGCATTCCATGACAGCTTCGATTTTGTTCAAATCCAGGGGATCAACCATTTTAAGCCCGAGTTCCGGGTCGGCGTAAAACTCATTCAGCCCATAACCGGTAATGCTTTCAGCTGCTTTGTTTATAAAGGAAAGAGAACCGTTGTCGTCCTCATCGTAGCGATAAATCATTTCCGGTATGTTGTCCGTGAGCCTTTTGTAACGCGCTTCACTGCGCCGCAGGGCATCTTCGGCCTGCTTCCGGGCTTCTATGTCCCGGCCGACTATCTGGGTCCCGATTACTAAGTTATCGGGGCCGAACAAGGCAGTGCAGCGCCATTGCATCCACCGGCCGGTCTCTCCGGGAATGCTGATCCTGTTTTCAATCACCATTGAGGGGGTATCGATATTCAGGGTGGGCAACGATTTGAAAATTTCAATTCCGGGGGAGCGGTCAAGGATGTTCCTGCCGATTATATCTTGCGGATCCATGCAGGCCAATGCGCAGAATGCGGGATTGGCATAAGTAATAGACCCCTCAGTAGAGAGCCTGCAGACGGGATCAGCCTGGTTCTCGACTATTTCCCTGAAAAGGGCCTCGCTCCTTTGTATATCATCGATACGCCTTTGGAGGTCATGGCCTTTTCCCGACGATGCCATAGGACATCTCCTTCCCGGTTTATGCGTATGTTTATCAAAGGAAAGTTAAGGGTTTATAGCGTAAATGAAGAAAGATAGCAATCGCTAAATAAAGATATATGCATATGGAGGTTTTAAGATCTGTCCCCCAAGGGCCAATAAACTCTTGAAAAAACAATTTCATTCTGTTTGTTTAAGAAAAAACATTTCAAGGAGCCGGACATGGATAAACCCAGAAAGGCCGTCAGCACTTCTGATGCCCCGCAGGCGATCGGGCCCTATTCGCAGGCCATCCGCTATGGCGACATGTTGTTTGTCTCGGGGGT
>JAKQBZ010000143.1 GCA_029559435.1 Deltaproteobacteria bacterium
CGTAGTGCGCTACGAGGATCTCATCCCCCACGCCGCAATACCCGCGCTCCCCCTTAAGCCTGTTCGCGCGGCACCTGCGCGGGCATAGCTCGCATCTCTCCAGAAGACGTAGTGGATCGGTCATACAGGCATATTATAGTAACTTTGCGAAGCAATGGAAAGGGTTCATAGCACCTGCTTTACGTTCAGGTTGATGAATGTCCCTCCGCTTTCCTGCTTCAGGGCAGGGGACGCAACAATCTGTATATTGCCGGACAGAGGGGTGGAAAACTTTTCCTGCATGTATCCATACCAAGGCTTCTTGTTGCCGTCGATGATCTTAACGCGCCCGTAGTTGAGCGGTATGATCGAGGAAGGGGCCAGCAGAAGGTTCGGCCTTGGATTGCCGATCCCGAAAGGAGAAAGCTGCTCGATACATTCCATCAGATCCTTCGTCAGCTCGTCGAATCCCGCGTGCGTGTCGACGTGTATTGTTTTTTTACTGCCTTTTAAATAACCGTCAAGGGCATTGTCAAAGGCATTCCTGAAAGGGATAAGGTTATCTTCGGAGATCGTTATGCCGCACGCATACCTGTGCCCTCCAAACCTGATAAGGAGGCCAGACAGCGATGAGAGCGTACCGTACAGATCAACGCCGTCGCTGCCCCTGCCGGAGCCCTTCCAGGTGCCATCAACATCAGTCATGATAATTGACGGTTTTCCATAGGACTCCATTATTTTCTGTGCGACTATCCCGAGAACGCCGACATGCCAGCCCTTTTTAAAAAGGACGATGGAGTTTCTGCCGGCGACGCCGTCCTTCTTCAGGATGCCCGCGATCTCATCGACCATACCCTTTTCAATCCCCTGGCGTCTTTTGTTTGCCTCCTGAAGTTTTTTAAGGTGCAGGGCCGACCCTTCATCGTCTTCGCAGGTAAGAAAATCGAGGGATGCGAGCGGGCTTGATACCCTGCCCGATGCGTTTATTCTTGGAACAATAATAAAGTTCAACGCGTATTCATCGATCTTTCTGTCGGGCGCAACCTTGCTGCTGATGAAAGACCGGTACCAGGTCCGCGGTCTTCTGTTCATAATATCCATCCCGTGCTTTACCATGATCCTGTTGTCTTTTGTCAGGGGCGCCATATCGCCCACCGTACCTACCGCGACGATATCCAGCTCCTGCTTCAGGTTTATGGTGCGGCCGAGCAGGCCTTCGGTGTGCATGACCCTGCGCAGCCCCAGGAGGAAGAAGAACGCAACCCCGCATGCAGCAAGCTCTCTTGTAGGAAATTGGGCGTCCCCCCTTTTGGGGTTGATGACGGCAAGGGCAGGAGGGGCTTCCGCCCCCATCTCGTGGTGGTCTATAACGATCGTCTCGATGCCGAGGCCTTTTGCCAGCCTGACCTCTTCAACATTTGTGGAGCCGCAATCGAGGCAGATAAGCAGGTTTGTGCCTTTTCCCTTTACTATTTTTACAGCCTCAGCGTGGAGCCCATACCCTTCCTTGCGCTCGGGTATATAGATGAGGGGGGTTACCCCCAGATGTTTAAAAAAATTTTTCATAAGGGTGAGGGAGGTCACGCCGTCCGCGTCATAGTCGCCGTAAAGACATATAGTTTCACCTTGCCTTATGGCGTCGACGACCCTCTCAACCCCCTTTTTCATGTCAGGCATAAGAAAGGGGTCGGAAAGGTCTTCGAGCTTCGGGTAAAGGAATGTTTTCGCCTCTCCCGGTCCCCTGATGCCCCTCGCAACAAGGATCCTGGCCATGAGATTGGGAACGCCAAGCTCCTGCTCAATAGACCTTATCGTAGTTTCGTCGTGTTTTGTGTGCTGGGTCAAAGGTTCTTTCATGTTCTACAGTCCATAATAACCAATAACCAAGTACCAATCACCAGTGAATATCCAATAACCAATGACCGAATCACAAAAAATAAACCGGTTAGAATAATTTTGTCTGGTTATTGAGTATTGGTTATTGGTGATTAATTGGAGCTTGGTTATTGGTGATTGGTTATTATACATTGTTGGCGATCCCGACGATATCATCGATCGTTTTGTGGCCGTTTGCATCCAGATAGTCTGATACCCCCTTTATTATCTTCGGTATCGCGTACGGGTCGATGAATGTTGCTGTGCCGACCTGGATCGCCCTTGCACCGGCCATAAAGAAAGAGACGGCATCCATGGCGTCCATGATCCCGCCGACGCCGACAATGGGCACCGGCACCGCTTTTGCGCATTCGTGGACGGCCCGAAGGGCAATTGGTTTCAGGACAGGGCCCGAGAGCCCGCCTTTAAAAGGGATATGCCTTTTCTTCACGTCAAATCCGGCAGCGGGCATGGTGTTGATGAGGGTAAGGCCGTCAGCGCCTGCCTCGCAGGCCGCTGTCGCTATGTCAACAATATCTTTTACCTCAGGGGTAAGTTTCGCAAAAAGGGGTATCTTTGTCACGGCCTTTACCTTTTTCACAATGTCAAATACCATGCGGGGCTCTTTTCCGAAGCTTATCCCGCCGGCCTTGATATTGGGGCAGGAAAGGTTCATCTCAAGGGCAACGATCAACCTGTCAGGCTTTATCTTCCCGGCGCAGGCGATGTACTCATCTTCAGTGAAGCCGAAAAAGTTTACGATAATGGGGGTCCTCTTTTTTTTGAAAAAAGGGAAGTACACGTCGAAAAAGCGGTCCACGCCTACATTCTGGAGGCCGATGCTGTTGATCATGCCATGGCGCTCTTCCCACACCCGGGGCGGCAGGTTCCCGTGATGGGGCTTTATCGATAGCCCCTTTGTGACGTAGGCGCCCAGGGTTTCAACGCCCCAGAGGGGTTCTATCTCAACGCCGTACCCGAGGGTCCCCGAGGCATTCAACACGGGGTTGCGCAGGTCTTTTCCGCATAACTTTATAGAGATATTTCCCATAGGTCGAATACAGGCCCTTCTTTGCAGGCCCTTTTATAGGGTTCCTGCGCGTCCGTTGTTTTTATTGCGCACCCAAAACACAAGCCAAGGCCGCATGCCATCCTTTCTTCCAGCAGCACCTGGCAGGAGATTTTGTACGGCTCGATCAGCTTTTTAAGATTCTTCACCATGTTCTCAGGGCCGCATGTGAAGACCTCCACGTTTTTACCATTCAGCCCCTTCAGGTGTTTGTTGAATAGCTGGACCACGTTTCCCTTGAAACCATATGAGCCGTCGAGCGTGGCGATAAAAGGGTGGAAGCGCACCGCGTCCTTGAGGAG
>JAKQBZ010000154.1 GCA_029559435.1 Deltaproteobacteria bacterium
CATTCCCTGAAGAGGTCCACAAGCTCCTTGAGCTCCGCCCGCTCTTTTGCCAGTTTTTTATAGGACTCCAGGTTGGCAAGCGCTTCGGGCTTCACCATCTCTTCCTCTATCTCCTGGTATCTCTTTTCTATCTCCTGGAGCCGTTCAAACATTATTTTGTCTTTTTGCCATAGCGCTTTTCAAACTTCTCAACCTGGCCGGTCGAGTCTAAGCGCTTCTCCTTGCCGGTAAATATGGGGTGGCATTTTGCGCAGATTTCCACGGTGATCTTGTCTTTGACCGACAGCGTCTCGAAGGTGTTGCCGCATGCGCACTTTACCGTTGCCTTCTTTAAGTCCGGGTGGATCCCTTTTTTCATGTTCAGCCTCCTTTGCTCATAGAATTGAGAAAATCCTGGTTTGACTCTGTGTCGACCATCTTTTCGAGGAGAAACTCCATCGATTCAACGGGGTTCATCGGCTGCAGGACCTTCCTCAGCAGCCACGTTCTTGAAAGGTCGTTGCTTTCCAGCAACAACTCCTCTTTTCTCGTGCCCGATTTGTTTATGTCAATGGCGGGGAAGACCCTCTTCTCCGCGAGCTTTCTGTCAAGATATATCTCCATGTTTCCCGTACCCTTGAACTCCTCGAAGATCACTTCGTCCATCCTGCTCCCCGTGTCTATCAATGCCGTTGCAACGATCGTCAGGCTCCCCCCCTCTTCAATGTTTTTCGCTGCCCCGAAAAAGCGCCTCGGCTTCTGCATCGCAGATGCGTCGATGCCCCCGGAGAGTATCTTCCCGCTTGACGGGACCACGGTATTATATGCCCTTGCGAGCCTCGTTATGCTGTCGAGCAGTATCACTACGTCCCTCTTGTGCTCCACGAGCCTCTTGGCTTTCTCGATAACGATCTCCGCCACCTGAACATGTCTAGTGGCGGGCTCGTCAAAGGTCGAGCTTATGACCTCTCCTTTTACCGAGCGTATCATGTCCGTAACCTCCTCCGGCCTCTCGTCAATGAGGAGGACGATAAGAAAAATCTCTTTGTGGTTCTTCGTAATGCTGTTGGCGATGTCCTGAAGGAGCATCGTTTTCCCGGTCCTCGGCGGGGCGACGATGAGCCCTCTTTGCCCCTTGCCGATGGGGGTGAAAAGGTCCATTACCCTGGTGGAAAGGCTGCGCTGTCCCGTTTCGAGCTTTATCCTCTCGTCGGGATATATAGGGGTAAGGTTGTCGAAGATTATCTTATCCCTGACGACCCCGGGGTCGTCGAAATTTATTGATTCGACCTTTAAGAGGGCGAAGTACTTTTCGTTGTCTTTGGGGGGGCGGATCTGTCCCGAGGTCGTATCCCCTGTCCTCAGCCCGAATTTCTTGATCTGCGAGGGTGATACGTATATATCGTCCGGGCCGGGCAGGTAGTTTGAGTCGGTAGATCGCAAAAAACCAAACCCCTCTGAAAGGATCTCCAAAACCCCTTCCCCGTATACCGATTCGTTCTTGTCTACGAAGGCCTGGAGTATGGCGAATATAAGCTCCTGTTTTCTCAGCCCCGCCGCGTTCTCAACGTTCAACTCCCTTGCCATGTGTGTGAGTTCTCCTATCTTTTTGCTTTTCAGCGCGTTAAGGTGCATCTGCCCTTACCTCCCATTCTTTTATCCTTTGCAGCAGCCTTTCGACTTCCCTTTCAAGGCTGTCGACGTTTCCGTTGTTGTTAACTACGTGGTCGGCCATTTTTTCCTTTTCTGTGAGCGGAATCTGGTGGGGCATCCGCTGGCCTATGTCTTCTTCCGTCATGCCCCTTGCTTTCAGCCTTTCCTTTATTGTCTCGTTCTTCGCGGAGACAACGACGACCTTGTCAAACTCTTTATAAAACCCCGTTTCGAATAAAAGCGGCCCGTCAACAAAAACAACCCCGGCCCCACCCTTTTCAAGCTCATCAAGCCTCTGTCCGAGCGCGCCCCTCACCCTCGGGTGTATGATCGCTTCAAGGATGCGGAGCGACTCTTTGTTTTTAAAGACCTCGTCGCGCAAGCGCGCGACGTCTACGGCGCCTTCGGCGATATACTCTGCGCCGAGCCTGCTTCGTATCTCGGCGAGGACCTCCTCTTTTCTGATCAGGTCCTTTGAAAGCTGGTCCAGATCTATTATCTCGAATCCCCTTTTTTTCAGCATGCTTGTTGCGGTTGTTTTACCGCTCCCGATAATCCCCGTTATGCCGATGGTAATCATACATCAAGGTTTCTGACGCTAAGGGCGTTTTCCTCGATAAACCTTCTTCTTGTTTCGATATTGTTTCCCATGAGCACGGTGAACACCTGGTCCGCTTCAACGGCGTCCTCTATTGACACCTTGAGGAGGCGCCGCTTTTCGGGGTTCATGGTCGTTCCCCAAAGCTGTTCCGGGTTCATCTCTCCCAGGCCCTTGTATCTCTGGATGTTCATCCCTTCCTTGCCTTTTTCGCTCACGACGTGCAGCAGCTCCTCGGCGCTCAGCACTTCTGCCCCGTTGTTCCCGTCGCTGATCCTTATCTCCTCGTCGTAAAGTTGCCGTATCTCCTGAAAGGCCTTGTAAGATTCGCCGTAGTCCCCCTGCGAGCAGAGCTCGTAGTCAACCCGCACCTGAACGGGTCCTTTCTTGGGGTCGGCCTCGTGTATATTTACCGTAAAAAGGTTGTGCTCCCTGTCCTTTGCTATTTCGACCTTGTGGCCCGAGCGCCTCAGGTGGCTTGCATAGGCCTCCGCCTTTTCGGGCGATTCAAAGTCGCGCCTCGTCGCTATGCCGAGGCGCATAAGCCCGAGTATTGCGTCCTTTGATATGCCGAGAGCCTGCATGCTCTTAATGTACCGCTCCACGGTTTTAAGCTTCTTTATCTTCTTCCGCAGCTCCTCCCCGTCTGCCTGGTTGCCTCCGACGTAGCACCGTATTTTCTCTGTGCCGCGCTCTATTATATTTTTTTCGAACTCCTCTTCGTCCTTTGCGTAAATCTCTTTGTTGCCATGCTTTATTTTGTATAGCGGCGGCTGGGCTATATACAGGTGCCCCTCTGATATCAGGTCGGGCATCTGCCGGTAGAAGAACGTCAGGAGAAGCGTTCGTATGTGGGAGCCGTCAACGTCGGCGTCCGTCATTATAATTACCTTGTTGTAGCGCAGCCTTGCTTTGTTGTCGGGGTTCATGCCGACCGCCAGGTAGATCGATTTGATCTCCTGGTTTGTCAGCACCTTTTCTTCTCTCGATTTTTCGACGTTCAGGATCTTTCCCTTAAGGGGCAGTATCGCCTGTGTCTTCCTGTTTCTGCCCTGCTTCGCAGAGCCGCCCGCGGAATCGCCCTCTACTATAAAAAGCTCGCAAAGCTCGGGGTCGCTTTCCTGACAGTCTGCCAGCTTACCGGGGAGCACCCCGTTTTCTATAAGGCTTTTGCTCCTTACAAGCTCTTTGGCCTTTTTTGCAGCCTCTCTCGCCCTTCTCGTTTCGATCGCCTTGTTCACGATCGCCTTGGCCTTGTCGGGGTTAAGCTCAAGGTACTCGGCGATCTTATCGTTCAGCACCGACTCGACAAGCCCTTTTATTTCGCTGTTGCCGAGCTTTGATTTTGTCTGTCCTTCAAATTGCGGGTTTTGTATCTTGATGCTGAGAATGGCCACCATGCCTTCTTTTATGTCGTCCCCGGAAAGGCTTTCTTTTACCTTCTGGGACATGTTGTTCTGTATAAAATTGTTTATGCTCCTTGTCATTGCCGCCCTGAAGCCCGCCACGTGCGTGCCGCCTTCTTTTGTGTTTACGTTGTTTACAAAGCTGTATATGTTTTCGTTGTAGCTGTCGTTATACTGAACGGCGAGCTCTACAGAGTCGAGGGGCGGCCTGTTGCTTATTGTATATATGGGCTCTTCGAAGAGTACGGTCTTGTTTGTGTTCAGGTATTTTACGAAAGACTTTATCCCTCCTTCGTGCTTGAACTCCTGGCGCTTTCCTTTTCTATCGTCAACAAGGATGATGTTTATGCCGTTGTTGAGAAAGGAAACCTCCCTCATCCTGTGAACAATGATGTCGTAGCTGATGTCCGTTGTTTCGAAAAGGCTGCCGTCTGCCTTGAACCGCACCCTTGTTCCCGTTTTATCTGTGTCGCCCACCACCTTGAGGTCCGTCATCCTGGCCCCGTATTCATATCTCTGGTAGTAAACCTTACTGCCCCTTCTTACCTCCACCTCAAGATACTCAGAAAGGGCGTTGACCACGGAAAGCCCCACGCCGTGCAGCCCGGCCGAATACCTATAGCTATCCTTGTCAAACTTTCCGCCGGCGTGCAGCTTTGTAAGGACAACCTCGAGCGCCGACATGTTCTCTGCGCTGTGCTCTTCCACCGGGATGCCGCGCCCGTTGTCATCGACGGTCACGCTATTATCCCTGTGTATCGTTATTAAAATCCTGTCACAGTATCCTTCCAGCGCTTCATCTATGCTGTTGTCCACAAGCTCGTATATAAGGTGGTGCAGGCCTTCTATGCCGGTGTTCCCGATATACATGGAGGGTACTTTTCTGACGGCGTCAAGCCCTCCGAGTATTTTTATGCTCTCTGCTCCGTATTCTCTCATGTTATTATATCCTTATCGGCATTACGATGTTTTTATAGTCTTCTTCCTGTTCCCCCCTGAAAAGGACCGCCCCGTAAGCCGAGGGGGCCATCATTATCAGTTTTTCGCCCGCTATGTGCGTTACCACATCTAATATAAACCTCACATTAAAGCTCATGCTCGTCTTTTCGCCTTCATACTCTATCTCTAAATCCTCTTTTGCCCTTCCTATGTCAGACTCCGCCTCTATCTCCATGTTTTTGTCAGAAAATGTTATTTTTATTGGTTCCGACCTTCCTATAATTGCGGATGCCCTTTTTAATCCCCTGTGAAAAGCCTCTTTTTCTATCCTTACTGTCTTCGGGTTATCTGATGGGAGAACATTTTCATAATCAGGAAAATTTCCTTCGATGACCCGCGTTATTATCTTTAATTTTTCCGTGCTGAGCTGCACATACTTTTCTTCTATCGATATTTTTACTTCATCTTCCTCTTCTATAATTCTTTCCGCTTCAACAACCGACCTCTTCGGTATTGTCACGCCCTTAAAGCCCTTCATCTCTTTTATCTTTCGCTGGCAGAGTGCCATTCTAAACCCGTCTGTTCCGACCATTATTAATTCCCCGTCAGCGCCCTGCATATACATTCCTGTCAGAATATATCTCGTTTCGTCCGTAGATACCGCAAACCCTACCTTCTCTATCATGTCGAGGAATGTTTTTCCGTCTATCTTAAATTCTTCTTTTCCTCTTATTTCTTTTGTTTCCGGGAACTCTTCCGGGTCCTGAAGGCTCATCACTATCTCTGTTCTCTTCTGCTTTATCGTCAGCTGGTTTTCCTCAATTGACAGCTGAACGTCCCCTCCTTCAAGTTCTCTCATTACCTCCAGGAACTTTCTTCCATGCACCACTATCTTCTTTTCCTTATCTACTTTGCAATCTACATATGCAATGGCGCTCACCTCAAGGTCCGTCGAAAATATCGTTGTCCCCTCTTTTCCAAACTCAAAAAGTATGTTTGAAAGGATCGGCATAAGGGATCTCTTTTCCGTGATGCTTACAATTTTTGAAACCGGACCGAAGATTTTATTTTTATCTATTATTATATTCATATATACTCCTCATATAATTAATATACGCTGTGTATATGTTAAAAAAGATATATATACATAGAAATAAACAGAAAATATTTTATTAACTATGTTTAAAAGATATCAGGAATGTTCAATCATGTTGACTTAAGTTTCTGTATGAGCTTTTCAACAGCGCTTTTTAACTCCTTTTTAACGTTCATATCACCCTTTATTTTGTTAACCGAATGAATAATGGTGGCGTGGTCCTTGCCGCCAAATTTTTCACCTATACTAACAAGAGAAGAGTCCGTCAGCTCCCGAGAGAGATAAATAGCGATCTGCCTTGGTACAAGAATCGATTTTATTCTCTTTTTAGATCTTAAATCGGACGGGCTTATTGAAAAATACGAAGACACCGCTTTTATAATCATATCTATGGTGATTTCTCTTCCCTTCTCTTTAATAATATGCCCGATCACCTCTTTGACGAGATCGACGCTGATATTTACATTATTTAAAGAAGCAAAGGCGCCAACCCTTATCAAAGACCCTTCGAGCGACCGGATGCTGTCCTCCGAATTAGAAGCGATAAAAAAGGCAACATCCAGCGGAAGGACAATACCCTCTTGCTCGGCCTTCTTGTTAAGTATTGCAACCTTGGTTTCTATGTCAGGAGACTGTATGTCGGCAACAAGCCCCCACTCAAAGCGAGACTTAAGGCGTTCCTCAAAATTTTCAATATCCCTTGGAAACTTATCGCTCGTTACGACGATCTGTTTCATGTTGTCGTAGAGCGTGTTGAATGTATGAAAAAACTCCGCCTGCGTCCTTTCCTTCCCGGCGATAAACTGTATATCATCAATGAGCAGTATATCCATCTTTCTAAATCTATTTCTAAACTCCTCCATCTTCTCATATCTGATAGAATTAATAAGTTCATTAGTAAATGATTCGGCCGTTATATAACAAATCCTGTCAGGGTTAATATCCCCATGGCTGACAAGGAAATTTCCTATGGCATTTAAAAGGTGCGTCTTTCCAAGCCCCACCCCCCCATATATAAATAGCGGGTTATAGGTCTTGCCCGGGTTGGTTGCTACCGCAAGACAAGCGGCGTTGGCGAACTGGTTGCTTGAACCCACAACGAAACTTTCGAATGTATACCTCGTGTTGAAGGATCCATACTGGCTTGGGCGCCTTACAACAACCCCCTTCTTCTCTCCGCGACCATCCTCTTTTTTCAAAACATATTCAATAGTTACATCGTTCTTTACAAGATCTTTTATGAGAGAGACCAGTATGGGCTCAAAATTTTCTACGACCCAGTCCCGAAAGAACGCATTCGGCACAAGGATCATGCACCTGTTGTCTTTAAAGTCGGCCAAGACAAGCGGCTCAATCCATGTTTTATAGCTGTCTTCATTAATTATGTTTGCAATTTTAGGCTTAATTTGTGAAAGAATATCATTCATCTTTTGATAATTTTCAACATATTTTCAACAATTGTGGAAAATCTTAGCGTTCTTGAATGGCTTAGAGATTAATCTTAATACTAAAACAAAAAAAATTCAACCTTTTTTTAGCCTTTGCGGGCACCAAGGCGACATGCTTTTTGTGCCGCCTGCGCGGCAACGGGTATTGCCAAGCCCGCTTAATTTTGTTAGTATAGCCAACACATGAAACCATCCTTTAAGCACCTTCTCTTTCTTTTTGCCCTTTTTCTTTTTGCCCAATCCGCCCACGCAGACCAGGTGTCGGAGGGCCTGAAAAGGGCAAAGGCCCAGAACAAAGAGGTGGTTATGTATTTCTACAGCCAACACTGTCCATACTGCGACGCCATGGACAGGGATGTGCTTGGCGACGGCACGGTGAGCGCGACACTTAAAAAAGAGTTTGTCTATATCAGGGTAGACGTCGACAAAATGCCCGGGTATGGGCGCAAGTACCAGATAAGGGGCTATCCAACCACCGTCCTTGCCGAAAGCGGCGGCAGGGTTATAGCAAAGATACCCGGATATATCCATAAGAATGATTTTTGGAGGGTGCTTACCTACCTTAAGGGCAAGCACTACAGGACCATGGGCCTGGGCGACTTCCTCCTATAATACCGCCCTGAACGACAGGAGGCTTTTTTGCCAGTAGCTTGAGTCCACATCGTCTACCGCAACGCCCCTTGACTTTGAGGCGTGTACGAACTCCCTGCCGTTGAGCATGATGCCGACGTGAAGCTCCTTGCTGATTTTAAAAAAAACAAGATCGCCCGGCTGAATGGCGTCCCTTGAAATTTGATACCCCATTTTGAGAATCCCCGCGGCGCTGACGGGAAGCGCGATGCGCGACTGCCTGAATACATAATATACAAAACCGCTGCAGTCAAAGGCGTCGGGCCCCTTCGCACCGTTCCTGTACGGTTTCCCGATAAAAGAGGCCGATGTCTGTATAATGTCGCCACGTATGCCAGACGTTGACTCGTAGATCCTCACCTTCTTTGGCGCACAACCAAAAACGACGGCCAGGAGAAGAAAAACAACGAGGACCCTCCCAAAGAGCGCGCACATAAACCTATCCATGCCTCCTGAGAATGTCTATGATGCCACCGAGGGACTGCCCGCAACAGGCATGTTTTATGTGGGGCAGCACGTTCTCGTGAGGGTTGAATCCAATGGGAAGACCGACGGCCCCGAACATGCCGATATCTCCCTCCCCGTCCCCCACGGCGCAGGCATCTTCCCTGGCAAAGCCTTTTTGACCAAGCAGGGCGTCTATAAGGGAACCCTTTTTGTCGTACTCGACGTTGATCTTTACTTCGCCGGTAAGAACCCCGTCTTTGCTGAGAAGCTCGTTCGAAACGGCGCCGTCAATAAAGAGGTCGCTTTTGACCATGTCTACAAGCGCGGACAGGCCCGTTGACACAATAAAGGTGGAAATGCCCATATCTTTTATGGAGCGGATCGCCTCCCTTGCACCGTCCTGATAAGGGATCTGTCTGACCACGCTCATCACGTCGGCAACGGACAGCCCCCTCCAGAGAAGGGCGTCCCTCCTGCAGAACTCGTGATAGTCTATGCCCCCCTCCCTGAAGAGCCTCTGATACATGTCGGCGTGGTTGTTCCACAGGCCCAGCCTCCTGTGAAGAAACTCCCAGCTGCTCCTTTCCTTGGTCAGCGTGCCGTCGCAGTCAAGAAAGACGATCTTGATGGGCATGATTTTTTATATCACCGATGGCTGAAAAAATCTATTTTTTATGATCGCGCGATGCACTATACTATGTTTTATGGAAATTTTCGATGCGCATACACACGTCTTCCCTCCCGAGGTTATAAGGGACAGGAAAAAGATATCCGGACAGGACGAAAGGTTTGCCGTTGTTTACGGTGACGCGCGAGCCAGGATGGCGGATATCGGCGGGCTCCTGGCCAATATGAAGAAAGACGGGACAGCAAGGTGCGTCGTCAGCGGCTTCTCCTTTCAGGACAGCGGGCTCCTCAGGCTGTCAAATGATTATATACTGGAGGCGTCATCGCGAGCGCCCGCCCTTGTTCCTTTTGTCCAGGCAAACATTGGAAACGAGAGAGAGGCAATAGGCGAACTGGAAAGGTGCTTCGCCCGTGGTGCAAGGGGAGTAGGGGAAATAGCCCTTTACGAGGAAGCCCTCGACGGAAAGTCGCTCAAGAAGCTGGAAGGCATAGCGAGATGCGCAGAGGAAAGACAAAAGATACTCATGCTCCACACGAACGAGCAGGTGGGGCACGCTTACCGGGGAAAGATGCGCGCAGACTTCGGGCAAATCCTGGGGTTCATCGGGAGGCACCGCGACCTGGATATAATCCTTTCGCACCTGGGCGGCGGGCTTTGCTTTTATGAGTTTGTGCCCGAGGTGCGTGAGTGCCTCGGCAGGACCTATTATGATACAGCCGCAGTGCCATTTATCTACTCGACGGACGTCTACAGATTTATCAACGAGTTTCTCTGGGAAAAGGTGCTTTTCGGGTCAGACTACCCGCTGCTGACGGCGGCGCGCTACAGGGAAGGCATGTCGTTGATGGACAAAGAGAAGCAGGCCCGCGTGTGGTCCGGCAACGCAAAGAGGATATTTGGAGACGCCTGACTGGGACAAAAGGTACAGGGAGGGGTTTTATGACGGAGCAAGGGGGCCCCACGGCCTTCTGAAACGATTTGCGCCTGCCGCCTCACCGGGCATCGCCGTAGACATTGCAATGGGCAACGGCCGGGACGCTGTTTTTCTCGCAGAAAGAGGCTTTTCTGTATATGGACTCGAAAGGTCTATGGAGGCAATAAAGCGGGCGCGGCAAAGGGCCGCGGAGAGCGGCGCACACATCTTTGCCGTCCACGGCGATGCGAACAGCCTCCCCTTCAGAAGCGGATCCGCGGACCTGGTGGTCGTATTCTATTTTTTACTCAGGAACATTATGGAAGAAATCACCCGCATATTGCGGAAAGATGGTATACTGATATACGAGACCTTTTTAAAGAGACAGAACCTCATTGACAGGTACAGGACAGATGAGTACCTGCTGAACGACGGAGAGCTCATCGGACGCTTCCCAGGGATGGAGCCGCTCTTCTATGAAGAAACGATCACGGGTTTTAAAGGCAAAAAAAAGATTGTAGCGCGATATGCAGGGAGGAAGAGATGATCGTTGAATGGGATCCGGCGAGACCGAGAAAGAAGATAACGGGGATTATCAAGGAGGTGCTAAGCAGTGGAGGAATAATCGCGTACCCGACGGACACTGTTTATGGAATGGGGTGCGATCTCTTTAACATCAAGGCAATAAGGAAGCTCTACCTGGCCAAGCGGCTTGATGAAAAGAGGGCCTTGAGCGTTATATGCAGGGACTTCAAGGATATAAGCAATTATGCCGTAATGAGCGACTCCGCATTTGAATTGCTGAAGGGTTGTCTGCCGGGCCCCTATACGTTCGTTTTGAAGGCACGGAAGATAATGCCGAAGCTCCTTATGACCGAAAAGAAAGAGGTTGGCATCAGGATCCCCGACCACCCCGTACCCGTAGCCCTTGCCGGACTGATCGAACGGCCCATCATAAACACCAGCGCCAGGATCTCGGGCGAAGAGTTCCTCTCTGACCCGAGAGAGATCGAAAAAAGCTTTAAAGACACCGTTGATGTTGTGATCGACGGAGGAATTATGATAAGCAGCCCGTCCTCGGTGATCAGGCTGCTGAACGACACCATAGAGGTGCTGAGGGAAGGAAAGGGCTCGCTCAAAAAGATCCTTCCTTAACATAGAATGAGCGAATAGCAGATAGCCGTCAGCGCACAGCGAAAAACCCGTGATCCGTTAGGCGCGAGGCGTAAAAGGTGGCTCATAGCCGACAGCTCATAGCAAAATCAAATCCTAAGCACGAATTTCTAAATCCTAAACAAATTCTAATGTTCTAAATCCAAAACATAAATGCCATGCCCTTGCCTCGAACATTTGATATTCGAGCTTTGATATTGTTTAGGATTTAGAAATTAGGATTTCGTGCTTGCCTTGCTGTCAGTCATGAGCCATGAGCAGGCTTCGTTGCGTGTTTGCGCCGGATGCCCCCGGCGACGCATGCCGGTTCAGTCTGCTTTGTTTTAACGTTGAACATAGAACATAGAACAGATTTCACCTCAGCCCTCGCCGATCTCATCGCCGAGCTCCCTGCCCAGCTTTTTTATGGTTTTTTCAATGCTTCCCGGGTCGCCCTCGTCAAGCCCGGAAAATCTTGAGGGATCAAGAAGCCTTTCAATCCGTTTTTCCCCGTCCTTAATGACAGATACCCCGGAAAGGATTCTCGTGACGTCTTTGCTGCCGCAATCCTTGCAGTAAGGCTCGATCTCCTCCGTGGCCCTCAAGAGCAAAAAAGAGGAGACCTTTTTGCAGGTACCGCACCGGTATTCGTAGATCGGCATAGCGCTTCCACCGGCCTCAATCTGAATGATGCCCCGCAGCAAGCCGCGGGGTGACGCCGTTCCCTCTCCCCCCGCGGGAGAGGGCGGGGTGAGGGGGCAGTTCTTTGATAATTATATCGCCGACAGGATGTCCTTGCAAGGCAGCCTGCCAGACGAGCGGCCCCCCTGACAACCATTTTGATTTACAAAAAGAGACCTTTGGGCTATAAATGCTTCATGGAGAAGATCGTAAAAAGCTATTCCAACCTTGACCTGCATAGAAAAATAGGCGATATCATAGAGGGGCATTCCAGCAACAAAGAGGAGATACGGGGCGTGGCCGCGGGGCTTGTCGACTGGCAGCGCGTCCGCACCGTCCTTGACCTGGGCTGCGGATACGGGTGGTTCGAAGAGATCATCGACGGGAGCTTCGACGTTGTATTCGGCATCGACTACCTCAGCGAAAACCGGGAAGGGTTTCTCAGAATCGCAGAAAAGATAGCAAAAAAAGCCCTGTTTCTGCAGGCCCGCCTCCCGGCAGCCATCGACATGCCTTCGGAGAGCTTCGACCTTGTTGTTGCAGCATACTCTCTCTATTTTTTTCCTGAAATGATAGGGGAGGCCAAAAGGCTGCTAAAGGGCGGGGGGCAGTTTCTCGTTATAACGCACAGCGAGTCAATGCTTACAGAAGGCGAAAAATATTTCGATTTCAGCGAATTAAGGAAGGTGATCCATAGATTTTCGGCAGAGAACGGAGAGGCTTTGTTGAGAGAGCACTTTGACGACATCGTTCCTGTTGATTATCCGAACGCCCTTGTCTTTGGCAGAAGCGAGGGCGGCGACCTTTCGCAATACATAGACTTTAAAAAAGAATTTATATCGGTAGACGTCGACCCTGAACTGGTAAAGGAAAAGATGCTCGCAGAATTACAAAGGCTGGGAGTGCTGCGGTTTAACAAGAACGACAGGATATTTATTGTAAAGAAATGAAGAGAAGATCTTACTGCAGCTTTTGCGGAAAACAGCTTGACGTGGACACCCTCGAAGGCAAGGACCGCCAGGTCTGCAAAGACTGCAAAAAGGTATATTATGAAAACCCGCTACCGGTGGCCTCTGTGATCCTCGCAAACAAAGACCGGGAGATATTGCTTGTAAAAAGGGAGCGCGAGCCGTTCAAAGATATGTGGTGCTGCCCGATCGGGTTTGCCGAGGTGGGCGAGAGCATCGAGGCGGCCGCATTAAGGGAGTTGAAAGAAGAGGCTGGCATTGACGGGAGCATTGTTCAGCTCATCGATGTAAGCTCACACAGAAACCCCTTTTACGGGGACCTTCTCATCGTCTCCTTCGAGGCAGAGAAGCTCGGCGGAAAAGAGAAGGCGGGCGACGATGCAAGCGATTACGGGTATTTTCCCGCAATGAACCTCCCCAAGCTTGCGTTCGATTCCCAGGAGAAGGCGATCCAGAGGTTCATAGAGCTTAAGAGGGACCTCTGGAGCATGCACGACTCCCTTGAAACGTTCGTCGAGAGGACCATCCAGGACAAGATCGTGTATCCCGGGAACCTCCTTTCCGACGAACTGACAATAGCCGTGCAGGAAAATTCGGGCAAGATAGTAGACCTCTGGCTGAACGACATCTCTTCCAACCCTTCAACAAAGTCCTACCACCGCCACGACAGGGAGGACCTCGTTTCCAGGGCCATGTTCATTCTCGGACAGTTCGAGCAGTGGCTGAAAGGCGCAAAGACGGAGAGCGAGTTCAAGAATTTTTATTATATGCTCGGTCGTCAGCGGAGGCAAGAAGGCATACCCCTGGAGGAGCTTGTGAGCTCCCTGAGCATCCTTAAGAAACATATATGGATGTTCACATATTCTTTCGGGGTGTGGGAGAAGGCCGTCGATATATACCGCATGTTTGAGCTCGGCGAGAGGCTTGTTTATTTTTTTGATAAGATCGTCTATTATACTGTGACGGGTTACAGGTCAGCAGCGAAGCGGTCCGCGAATAGACTTTAAAAAGCCCTTCCATTATACAAACATAAAAAGCAACAGAATCAGACGAGGCAAAAGTGACAAAGGAAACGGGTGGAAAGACACATAAAAATACGGTTTTGATGGTGACAACGCTGTCCTCTTTTCTAACCCCCATGTCGCTCTCAACGGTGAATGTCGCGCTGCCGACGATCGCCCAGGAATTTCTCATGAACGCCATCACCTTAAGCTGGGTCGCGACGGCATACATACTGACCGCCGCAGCGCTCCTTATGCCTTTTGGCAGGATCGCCGACATCTACGGGAGGAAAAAGGTTTTTATCTGGGGCACGTATGTTTTTACGGCGGCATCCTTTCTTCTGGGGATAGCATGGTCTGCGGGGCTGCTTATTGTTTTCAGGGCCCTTCAGGGCATTGGCAGCGCCATGCTCTTTGCTACTGCAATGGCAATGCTAAGCTCGGCTTTCCCTCCGGGAGAGCGCGGAAGGGCGCTCGGCATTAATGTGGCGGCGGTCTATTTCGGGCTTTCCTGCGGCCCCCTTTTGGGCGGTGTGCTGACGCAGCACATGGGCTGGAGAAGCATCTTTTTGTTCAACGTCCCCCTCGGCATAGTTATAATCGTTTTTTCTCTCTGGAAGCTGCGCACAGAATGGGCGGAATCAAAGGGAGAGCCTTTTGATCTTGTCGGGTCTTTCATCTATTGCGCGATGCTTGTATCCCTCATGTGCGGTTTTTCCATGCTGCCGGGAACGGCAGGTTCGCTTCTGATCGCCGCTGCGATTGCAGGCATTTGCATCTTTGTTGCCTGGGAGCTAAGAACGAGCAAGCCGATCCTTGACATAGCCCTTTTCAGAACGAACAAGGTCTTCACCCTCTCCAACATTGCGGCGCTTATCCACTACAGCGCCACATTTGCCGTGAGCTTTCTCTTAAGCCTTTACCTGCAGCACATCAAAGGCTTGAGCCCGCAGGCGACGGGGGCCGTTCTCATTTCGCAGCCTCTGGTCCAGGC
The DNA here is from genome assembly GCA_029559435.1 of Deltaproteobacteria bacterium. GTDB lineage: Bacteria > Desulfobacterota > Syntrophorhabdia > Syntrophorhabdales > Syntrophorhabdaceae > UBA5609. Next base: position 14,534 of record JAKQBZ010000154.1, read on the forward strand.
GGCCTTTTCGCCCATCGCAGGAAGGGCGTCCGACAGAATGGAGCCGCGGATCGTCGCCTCAACGGGCATGTTCATTACCGCCATCGGCCTGTTTCTCCTGACCTTCCTTGAAGCAGGCACCGGCACGTGGTTCATCGTGTCGACGCTCGCGCTTCAGGGGTTTGGCTTTGCGCTTTTTTCGTCCCCGAACGCGAACGCGATCATGAGCTCCGTGGAAAACAGGCACTTTGGCGTAGCGTCGTCAATGCTCGGAACGATGAGGCTCCTTGGGCAGGTGTTCAGCATGGGCATAGCAATGATGGCCTTCGCGCTCTACATCGGTGCCGTTGAGATTGCGCCACAGCACTACCGGATGCTCTTAAAGAGCATAACGGCAATATTCACCATCTTTGGTTTTCTCTGCATCGGGGGAGTCTTTGCGTCGCTGACAAGGGGAAGGCTCAGGTAAACCGATAAAGGCAGCCATCAGCCGCAAAATGATCAAAACAAAGGCCTGCAAATACGTTTTGGATTTTGAATATTAGAATTTGTTCAGTATTTTGATATTCGTGCTTAGGATTTTGTTCTCATCTCGATATTACGACATACGAACTACGATATGCCGTCTACTGTCGGTTGCCCGTAATTATTGTTTTGTAATCCCTGCCCCACGGGGTATAATAGGCGGGAACCATTTTCGAAAAGAGGAGCGGGTGATGCCGATAAAAAGTTTGTGTTATGTTGTGATTGTCGCGGCCCTTGTTTTTTTTGCACCGGGCTGTTCGGATAATCCGAACGAAGGAACGAGCGCAAAAGAATATTACACCAGGGCGTTCAGCTTCGCCCACGCGGGCAACATCGAGGAGGCGATCAACCTGTATACCCTGGCCATCGAAAAGGACCCTGAATTTATCGATGCCTACTACAACCGGGGCGTCATGCATTTTTTTCTCAGGGAATACAAGCGGGCCATCGAGGATCTGAGCAGGGTCATTGAAAAGAGGCCAGACCACGTCATGGCATACGCGAGCAGGGGATCTGTATACGATAAGATCGGCGACGACCAGAAGGCCTTAAGCGATTTCCGCAGGGCGGCGCAGCTTGGAGACAAGGATGTGCAGGAGCACCTGAGGTCAAAGGGCATATCCTGGTAGAAAGACAATACCCAATCACCAATCACCAAGCACCAATTAATCGCCGATACCCGATATTCCGATAACCAAACAAAAACTTGCCCATATTGTTTCCCGTTTGGGTATTCGGTCATTGGTTATTGGGTATTATTTGGTGATTGGTCATTGGTGTTTGGTGATTCTCAACAGTATTGGTGGTCGACCTTTGGCATTGGTTGTTCAGGTTTTAAGGGAATGAAGATAGGGCAACAAAAAAGGGCTTAAGTTGACCTTAAGCCCTTTTTGATTTTATTAATGCCTCAACTACTTCTTCGCGGGGAACAGCTTATCGAGCAGTTCCTTTGAAGGCGGTTTTGTCATGGCGCTTATCGCGAAATAGAGTATGCCGCAGCCGATCACCAGGATCCATTCGAAGGTGCCCATGCCGAGCTGCCTCTTCAGGAGCACTTTCCAGCCGCCATAGATGCTGAACCCGGTCCCGTAGAGGACGGTGAAGAGGGCGCCCCACTTCGTTGCGCCTTTCCAGTAATAGGATACGGCGGTAACAAAGAAGAAGATCGCGCCGAGGCCCATGGCCGCAAGGCCCATGAAGATGGAGAGCAGCGGCGGAGGATTGACAAGCGTCCAGTAGAACGGTATGAAGAGGAAAAGGGCGATGAGAAAATATCCGAGGTACAGCATCGCCTTGTCAGACACCTGAGGCCACCACAGCTTGATGACGTCGCGGGTGATGTTGGCGCTCATGATAAAGACCATGCCGGCAAGGGTCGAGAGGGCCGCCGCAAAAAGACCCATCGTGTAAAGGGTCATCAGGGGTACGCCGCCGACCGCGTAGGCAAGGGCCGGAGCTGCGAGGTCTGCGCCCCAGGGCTTTACCTTGAGGAGGTTCGAGCCGTAGATCATCCTTGCCACAAGGCCGTTCGAAGAGCAGTCGAGCATGATGGGGATGCCGGCGATGATAAAGACGATGGTAAGGAGCGTCCAGTAGCCCTTCTTGTTAAGCTGTCCCATGCCGAGGAACCGGCTCACGTTGTGGGGAAAGCCGATGGCCATGGTGAAGAAGAGCACAGGCGTGGCGAGGATGCCCACAAGGCTGGAGAAAAGCTGCGTCGGGCCTACTTGAGGGAGCTCGGGCCTCATGAGCTTTATAAGCGCAGGGCCCACCTTCGGCTCCATGTAGAGCTTCGACGATATTTCGTAGAACCCGCCTGCCCAGACAATAGCCCATATGCCAAGAAGTGCGCCGACCACGCCGAGGAACGCGCCCTGGAAGGCCATTGACCACTGCGTTCCCACATATCCGCCAAGGACCATGTAGAGCCACGCGATGAAGATGGAAAGTAGGAGGCACCACAGCGGCGGGAGCCCGGTCGTCGCGTACCATACGCCTCCGGCGGCCTTCAACTGTCCCACACAATACATAAAAAGAAAATAGAGCATGCAAAGCGCCACAACGGTCTGAAGCATCTTGCTCTCGAAGCGCCTTCCTATTGTTTCAGGCAGGGTTGCCGCTCCGAGCTTCGCAGAGAATTCCCTTGTCTTCAGGGCGGCAAGCCAGCAGCAGGGGACGAGCCCGAGGAGGCTCCATATGCCGGCGAACCACATCCCGGAAAACCCGACGGAGTAAACGATGCCGGTGCTGCCGCAGAATGCCCAACCGGAGAGGTAGGACGCCGCAAGGGCGCAGCCGGTGATCGCGGGGCCGATATCGCGCTTGCCGACAAGGTATTCCTCAAAAGAACCCTTGGTTATCTTTCTCTTGCTGAGAACCCCGAGCAAGATAGAAATAAAAAGCAGGATGGCGACGCCTATAACGGCTGATATGGTTGTTGCGGGTGTTGGCTTTATCCAATCAAGATATGTTATCGGACTCATTCTTTCCACCCCCTTGTTATGATCCAGGTCCCTATGAAGGTCATAAGGAAAAGACCAATGATCAGGACCCACCAGACATACCATGGAGCCATCAGCACCGATGGGTCAGGCAATGTAACGGCAGGTGGTACGACTGCTTGTGTTGGTTGCATAGATAACCCTCCTTAATCTTTTATTAAAGAAAACCGCGCGGAACTTTCACCCCCTTTCAAAATATTCTTTTTAATTAAAAAACAATAAACGAATGACCGTGCAGACAAGATGGTAGTGCTTAGTTGAATTGTATACGTTTTAAACCCCCTTCCCCCTTGCCTTTTTTAATAATGATAGTGTTCTACGGGAAAATGTCAAGAAAAAAATCTCCTGATTTTTGTAACTTCATTCACAATAAACCGGATTATTCAATATATCGGGCAGATAAAGGCGGCGTACTGCGACAAAAGAACGTACGTGAGCGCCCGTCGCCGAACACCGAACGCATCACGCCGAACGGCCTTCCCCGCGATCCCGATATAGGATATAGGAACTACGATATAGGATGTATTTTACAGGCGGACGGAGACCGTCTTCGATATGCCCTCTTCCTCCATGGTGATCCCATAAATGGTATTGGAAGACTCCATGGTGATCCTGTTGTGGGTGATGAAGACGATCTGAGTTTTTATGCTCATGCCCCTTATGATCTCGATGAGCGAGGAGAGGTTGGCATCGTCAAGGGGCGCGTCGATCTCGTCCATGAGCGCAAAAGGGCTTGGCTTTGTGTCCATGATGGACAAAAGCAGCGCAAGGGATATAAGGGCCTTCTCCCCTCCGGAGAGAAGCTCCATGCGTATAACCTTTTTTCCTGCCGGCTGAACGAACATTTCTATGCCGCCGTTTTCCTGGTTGACAGAAAGGTAGCCCTTTCCCCCCTTGAACAACATCTCGGTAAATTTCTTAAACGAGTCGTTTATCTTTTCGAAGGTTTCGTTAAAGAGCTCCTTTGACAGGTTGTCTATCTTTGTGATGGTTTTTTTCAGAGAATCCATCGCGTTTTTCAGGTCCTCTTTCTGCTGCGCGAGAAAAGAGGCCCGCTCTTTTAGCTCGAGGTATTCTTTCTCGGCCCGGAAGTTGATCTCGCCCATATCGGCGATCTGCCCGGAGATGGCCGCCCGCTCCTCTTCGATGCGGGGATTGGGCAGCAGCTCAACGCCTTCAGGATTTTCTATGTGATAAACGGTGAGCAGCCTCTCGGTTATCTGGTCTTTCTTGTCGGTAAGGATAGCGATGTCCCTATCCGCGCCTTCCCGCTTTGACCTGATCTTGTCGATCGCCTTGTTGACCGCGTCGATCCTTTCCTGCAGCGCGTGCTTTTCCGCATGGAGGTTGCCGAGCGCCGTTTTTAGCTCCTCAAGCCTCGTCAGGTATCTTTCTGAATCAGACCTAAGGTCTTCGTATTCCTTTTCGAATTTTGATATTTTGCCGGCACATTCCCCGATGGCCGCGCCAAGCCGCTCCGTCTCCTTGTCCTTGCCCAGGATCTCGTCGGCAATATCCTGTATTGCCACGCCTTTTTGCTCTATGTTCTCGTGGAGCATACGCAGGGCGTTTCTCCTGCGCTCAAGGCCGATGGTTATCTCGTGCCACGCAGAGAGAGAAGCCTCATAGCCCTGCTTGACAGCGGTTAATCCCTCCCTGAGCGACATCATGTCCGATTCGATATCTTCCTTCTCCTTTTCCAGCAGGGCCTTTTCCTGGAGGAGCTGCACTGCCGATGCCTGCGCTGTCTCATCGAAGACGTCGAGCCTTGAAGATAGTTCCTGTAATTTTTCGGTAGCGGTTTTTAACTCGGTTTCTACTACGATGATCTCTTTTTCAACGTCGCCGGCCTCTTTCTCTTTCTCTTCCCGGTATCTTTTTCGCTCCGCGTATGCGCTGTTCGTCGCGTCATACCGGGACTGCAGGTCTCTTACGAAGATCTCCTGCCCCTGAATGACAGCTGCCAGCTCTTTTAATTCCTTCTCGAGCCGGACCTTTTCTTTGAATTTTTTAAGGTCGACGCCCTTATCATCTTTCTCCCTGATGATAAAGCCGCGGGAATCGACGAAAACGGTATCGTTCATGAAGACGCCTTCCTCGCCCTGCTCAATGCGAAGAAGGGCATCCTGCACGGCTTCGATCCATTGTACGTTTATCTCAACATCATCGCCGTTCAGCGTGAACATGCCCCTCTGAGGGAAGAAGACGTAGTTTCCTTCGCCCTTTTCCACGGCCTCCGCGATCCCTGCAGGATCTCTTGCGGTCAGCACGTGATACTCAAGCTCGCTGGAGAAAAACTTTTCCAGCGCCCTTTCCCTTTCCTCGGCGACCTTGATAAGGTTGATGAGCTTCCCCGTGTCGCCCCCCGAGGGTTCCGCAGCCTCATCGTAGCCGCCAAGCTGCCGAAAAACATCTTCCTTTGCCTGTTTTTCACCCTTCAGGCGTTCAACGGCATTTTTCGCCTCATCAAGCTCTTTGGCGCACCGTTCGCTTTCTTTCAGCGTTTCTGATTCGCCGGACAGGGCGGAAAGCTTTTCCTCGACACGCTTTCCCAGCGCCTCTTTAAGAGAGCTGCAGCGAACCTCCAGCTCTGCTAATATTTCCTTTAGCCGCTGCTCTTCCTGTATTCGCTTCTCTTCCCTCTTCCGCCTTTCCTGGGCGATGCGCTCGATCTCCGATATCTTGTTTCTGATATCGGTCAATGCGCTCATGGCGACGAAGAGCTTCGTCCGCCCGTCCTCGACCTTTTCCTCCTGCTCCTCTATCTTTGCCTTCAGCCCCTCGGTGGTCTCGCGAAGCCTCAGTTCATCCCCCTCTTCTTTTGTCAGGTCAAGGCCATAAGCCTGGACCTGCCGGCCCAGATCGGCGATATCGTTTTTGTATGAGTCTGCCCGCGATATCAGGGCAGCCTTTTCTTCCGCCAGCGCCAGCCCCTGTTTCTCAAGCCTTGTTTTTTCTTCGTTGATGTAGTCGATCTCGACGAGCCTTCCCTCCATGTCCTTTTCCAGGCCTTTTATGTCGATCTCAAGCTGCCGTATGATATTGTCGGTTAATGAGAATTCGGCGTCCTTCGCACCCAGTTCCTGCTTTAGCTTCTCCTTGCCCTCTTCCTCCTTCCGGGCCTCTTCCTCGACCTCCTGCTGTCTTTCAATGATCTTCCCGATACGCTTTGTCAGCCGCGAGTATCCCTGGAGCAGGATGTGCCTGTCTATCTCATGGAGCTTGTCGGCAAGCTCTTTGTAAGCCTTCCACCTTTGCCACTCCCCCTCTGCCTTTTCGAAGGATTTCGTCACTTCGCTGTAAATATCTTCTACCCTGTCGAGGTTTGTGCTTACCTCGTCCATCCTGCCTATTGCTTCCCGCTTTTTCTCTTCAAAACGGGTGATGCCGCTTGCCTCTTCTACAACGACCCTTCTTTCAAGGGGCTTCATCTGCGCGAAGTTCTCGATCTTGCCCTGCTCAATGATCGCATAGGTGTTTGCGCCGACCCCCGTGCCGAGGAAGGTGTCATGAATATCCTTGAGCCTTACGATGTTGCCGTTAAGGTAGTATTCATTGGTGCCGTCCCTGTAGATCCTTCTCTTGACGTTGATCTCTCTGCTCCCGTCGGTGAGATCGACGGAGACCTCGGCGATGTTGACGGGCCTTCTGCCGTTGCTCCCATGGAAGATCACGTCGCCCATGTCTTTGATCCTCAGAGATTTTGTCCCCCGCTCCCCGAGCGCCCAGACGATGGCGTCAACGATATTGCTTTTCCCGCAGCCGTTTGGCCCCACGATAGACGTGATCCCGTCGCCGAACTGGAAGACGGTTCTGTTCAAGAAGGATTTAAAACCGAAAAGTTCAAGCCTTAATAATCTCATGATATCGCTTCTATCGCCCTGCGCAACCTCTTCTCAACGGTTTCTCTTCCGAGGATGCCGATCACCTCGAATATCCCAGGGCTCACGGTCCTGCCGCAAAGGGAGACCCTGATTGGCTGTATCACATTTACAAGCTTTGTGTTGTAGTCGCGGGCCATATTTTCTATCAGTCTTTTTTGTTCATCCTCATCGATCGAACGAAGGCCCTTGAAGCCCTCTAAGAAATTCTCAAGTATAGGCTTCGTCGCAGGCGTCAGAAATTTTTGTTTCGCCGCCTCTTCGTAAGCAACATCGTCGAGAAAGAAAAAGGCGGCCATCTGCGCCATCTCTTTCAGCGTCCTTGCCCTGCCTTTTAAATTGGCCGTAATGGGCACGAGCATTTCCCTGTTTGATATGGCAAGGCCAAGGCCTTCCAGGAAAGGAACGAGCCTTTCTGCAACGTCTTCCAGGGGGAGCGTCTTGATATAGTGGCCGTTGAGCCACAGCAGCTTGTCCATGTCGAAGATCGCCGGGGACTTGCCGACATTGGGGAGGTCGAACATTTCTATCAAGCCCTCCCTTGAAAAGATCTCCTGGTCCCCATGGGCCCATCCCAGCCTGGCGAGGTAATTCATGAGCGCTTCAGGCAGGAACCCTTCATTTCTGTATTCAAGGAGCGATGTGGCGCCATGGCGTTTGCTGAGGCGGGACCTGTCCTTGCCGTGTATAAGGGGCACATGGGCAAATTCCGGCATCGGGTAGTTGAGTGCCCTGTAGATGAGGATCTGCCTGGGGGTGTTGTTGATGTGGTCGTCCCCCCGTATGATATGGGTGATGCCCATAAGCGCATCATCAACGACAACAGTAAAGTTATACGTAGGGGTGCTGTCGCTTCTCAGGATAACAAGGTCGTCAAGCTCTTCGCACCGGAAGGAAATGGTGCCCCTGACAAGATCGTTGAAGCTTACTTCCCCGGTGAGCGGGGCCTTGAACCGGATAACATGGGGCATATCGCTGGCCCGGTCATGGGCGTCCCTGCACGTCCTGTCGTAGGTTGGTTTTTTTCCTTCCTTTAACGCGACCTTTCTCTTTTCTTCGAGCATCTCCGGCGTGCAATAACACTTATAGGCACAGCCTTCCCTGAGAAGCCGGTAGGCGTGCTCACGGTAAATGTCCATCCGCTCTTTCTGGAAGTGAGGCCCTTCGTCCCAGTCTATGCCGAGCCAGCCAAGCCCCTGGAGGATGTCTTGCACGTACACCTCTTTTGACCGCTCGATGTCAGTGTCTTCGATCCTCAGCACAAAGGTGCCGCCTTTGTGCTTTGAAAAGAGGTAATTAAAAAGCGCAGTCCGCGCCCCACCAATATGGAGATTGCCTGTCGGGCTTGGCGCAAATCTTGTTTTGACCAAAAGGATTCCCTCTGAAAAAAACTTTTAGTGATTATAATGGAAAACACATCATTCATCAATGAATTTTATTACCAGCAATATCAAGTCCTTACAGGCTTGCCGCGATGCCCGCACCGGTCCGGCAGCGAAAAATATACCTGTAGAATATTTTTTGACAGGTGTTGTATACTTATATTGATGAGCAACCCGTACACGGAGCAGTTGTTTAAGGCCTGCGAGCAGGGCAGCACTGAAAACGTGGAGCTCTTCATTGAAAAGGGCGCCGAGGTCAACGCTGCTGACGGGAACGGCTCCACGCCGCTCATGTACGCGGCAATGAACGGGTTCACCGACACCGCGAGGATACTTATAGACAACGGCGCTGACTGCAGCATCAAAAACAAGCAGGGGCTTACCGCCCTTACCTATGCCTGTTGGAACAAGCACGTAGGGGTTATACGGCTATTGACCTCAAGGGGCGTTGAGGTGAACGTGAAGGACTCAAACGGCGACACGCCCCTTATGTGTTCCTGCAAGAATGGCCAGATCGAGGCCGCGAACCTCCTTATAGGAAGCGGTGCGGATATAAATATTGCAGACCGGCAGGGCGACACGCCCCTTACCTGTGCCATCGAGGGAAAGTATATCGGGATGGCGAACCTGCTCATCGCAAGGGGCGCGGACATCACACCAAAGAACCATCACGGCAAAACAGCCCTTGATATAGCCACAGAAAAGGGGCTTGTACGGCTTGTTAACGATCTTAAGTACAGACTGCAGGAACTTCAGAAGAAACAACCCTGACCCTTTCCGCCGCTAATCACAGCCTGGTTTTCCTCTTGCCTCGCAGCATCCACGCGGCAATTCATGTGCGCACGCGGGCCGGTGCGTAATTGTATACAAAATAATGATATGAAAACAAATACTTATTGAATTCTTTTCTATGTTTATGTTACAATAAGAAGACGGAAAATATTAAAAACAACAATCGTCGATTGGAGGCACGATGTTTCATGTAGGAGAAATTGCTGTTTATCCAGGTCACGGTGTTGGGAAAATAGAGTCCATTGAAGAAAAAGCATTTTCAGGCACGAAGCAGTCTTTTTACATAATCAGGATTCTCGATACCGACATGACTATTATGATCCCCGTTGATGGCGCCAACAACGCAGGGCTCAGGGCGGTTATCGCTTCCGGGCAGGTGAAGAAGGTTTACGAGATCCTGAAAGACAAGAACATGGTCCACGATAACTCGCCATGGAACAGGCGGTACAAAGATTACATGGAGAGGATAAAGAGCGGCTCTATCTTCGAGGTCGCCACGGTGTTAAAGGAATTATACGGCCTGAAGCACTGGAAAGAGCTTTCTTTCGGGGAAAAGAAGATGTTCGAGACGGCGAGGAACCTTATTAAAAAAGAGCTCTCTGTTGCGCTTGCCACGAACGAGGAAAAGATAGAGAAGGAGCTCGAGAAGATCTTCTCTAACAATCACAACAATCACAAGGGCTGACTTTGGATCTATTGATTCAGATAGTTCTCGTTGCTGTCACCACAATCTCCGGGTACTTCATATTAAAAGAGATCTTTGCCAATACCCTCTGGTCATTGCTCGGCGCTGTCCTGGGCATCGGCTTCGGGTATATCATCCTGAAGCTGGAAGAGAAGCTGAAGGATATCCCCCTGAAGATCATCTTCGGCAGCCTTTTGGGGACGACGATAAGCCTCGTCGTCGCAGACCTTTTTATCTCCCGGCTTCTGCTGGCGCTTATAAAAGACATACCCATAACGCTGCCGATATATATCCTCTTTTACTTCGTCATGGGCTATATCGGCTTCAGGATAGGGAAGGAGAAGAGCAAGAGCCTCGACCTTTCGAAGGTCCCCCTCCTCGACAGGATAGAGAACGACGAGGACGTGAAGATCCTCGATACGAGCACCATCATAGACGGCAGAATAGCAGACATCTGCGAAACCGGTTTTATTGAAGGGACCTTTGTTATCCCTCAGTTCGTCCTTTATGAGATCCAGCATATCGCAGACCATAGCGATACGGTAAAGCGAACCAGGGGGAGGAGGGGCCTCGACGTGCTCCACCGGCTGCAAAAGCAAACCTTTGTCAAGGTCAAGATCGTAGACTATGATTTTCCGAAACTGAAAGAGGTGGACACAAAGCTGATAGCCCTTGCAAAGAAGCTGACCGGCAAAATATTAACAAACGACTACAACCTGAACAAGGTAGCAGAGCTCCAGGGGATAGAAGTGCTCAACATGAACCAGCTTGCCGCATCTTTAAGGCCCGCCATGCTGCCGGGCGAGCAGATGAACGTCAAGGTTCTTAAGGAAGGGAAGGAGCACGGCCAGGGCATCGGCTATCTCGACGACGGCACCATGGTCGTTGTCGATGACGCAAAGAAGCTCCTCGGCAAATCGGTTGATGTAGTTGTTACGAGCGTGCTTCAGACCACATCGGGCCGCATGATCTTTGCGAAGCTGAAAGAACAGGCCGAGAAGGAATTCTATTTTCCTGACGAATACCAACTAAAGGAACAGGCCCGGTAATCTATGAGAACACTGGCGATCATCCTTGCAGGCGGTGCAGGGAAGAGGATGGGAGCAGCCACAAACAAGCAGTTTCTGCTTATCGACAATAAGCCCATAATAGTGCACACCCTCCAGATCTTTGAAGAGTGCCGTGCGATAGACGGCATCTATCTTGTCGTGAACCAGAAGGACCTTCCAATGATCCAGGAGGAGATCCTTGAAACATACCGCTTCAACAAGATCCTGAAGCTGGTTATCGGCGGAAGGCTCAGGCAGGATTCCGTGAGAAATGGCCTTGAAGCCATAGAAACCCCTTGTGATATTGTCATAATCCATGATGGTGCAAGGCCCTTTGTCTCGCCGTCTTTTATTGATAAAGGCATCTTTCTTATGGAGATGTTCGATGCCGTTATTCCCGCGCTCCCCGTGAAAGACACGATCAAGGCAGTTTCAAAAGAAGGCTTTGTCCAGAAAACCCTGGAGAGAGACTCTCTCTGGCACGTGCAGACTCCGCAGACGTTCAAGTACGACCTGATCACAAAGGCCTACAGGGAAGGCGTGGCAAAGAAGCTTTACGGCTATGACGATGCAACCTTTCTTGAGCACATGGGGAAAAAGGTGAAGGTCATCGAAGGTTCTCCCTACAACATCAAAATAACCACCCCGGAAGACCTTATCATCGCAAGGGGCATGCTCTCACAGCTCAAGGGCAATCTATGAGGATTGGCATAGGGTATGATTTTCACCGCCTCGTAGAGGGGAGGAGCCTTTATCTCGGCGGGGTCGAGATACCGCACGAAAAAGGCCTTCTGGGCCATTCCGATGGAGATGTGCTTATTCACGCCATCTGTGATGCCATTCTCGGCGCAATGGCCGTAGCAGACATCGGCTTTCATTTTCCCCACGACGATGAGTCGATCAAGGGCATAAGCAGCGAGAAGATACTCTCTTTTGTTATTGACATAATGAAGCGAAGAGGGTTCAGGATCGTCAATATAGACACCGTGGTCATCGCGGAAGAGCCAAGGATAGTTCACCACAGAGAGGTCATCAGAAGAAACCTCGCCCATATTATGGGGATAGGCAAGGGGATGGTGAACGTCAAGGGAAAAACTGCGGAAGGGCTCGGCATTATAGGTGAAAAAGAAGGCATCGCCGTACACGCAATCGCGCTCCTCGAAACAAGTCAAGAGGTATGATAGCCGGAACACGGGTTTAATATGGTCAAGGTGAGATTTGCTCCAAGCCCTACGGGCTACCTTCACGTCGGCAATACGAGAACGGCGCTGATGAACTACCTCTTTGCAAGAAAGGAGCGGGGAACGCTTGTGCTCCGCATCGAAGATACGGACATCGAGAGATCTACCGTAGACTACGAAAGATCTGTTTTAGATGACCTGGAGTGGCTCGGGATCTCCTGGGACGAAGGCCCGGTGCGGCAGACGGACAGGCTGGCGGCCTATCGCGCATACGCAGGAGACCTCCTTGAAAGAGGCCTTGCCTACAGGTGCTACTGCCCCGAGGAAGAGCTCGAAAGGAAGCGAAAAGAGGCTATGCGGAAAGGCGAGCCGCCGAGGTATGACGGAACCTGCAGGGACCTGTCGCCGACAGCCAGGGAACGGATAGAGGGCGAAGGAAGACCTTTTGTTGTAAGGTTCAGGTCGTCCGGAAAACCTGTCCATTGGGCCGATAGGATTTGCGGCGACTTCCACTTTCCACACCATGCCGTAGATGATTTTATTCTCCTCAAGCAGTCGGGGGTCCCTTCATATAACTTTGCGGCCGCCGTGGACGACATTGAGATGGAAATAACACACGTTATCAGGGGGGCTGACCACGTGCCGAACACCCCCAAGCAGATCATGCTTATCGAGGCCCTTGGCAAAACGCCCCCGCAATATGCCCACCACTCGCTGCTTCTTGGAAATGACCGGAAGCCGTTGAGCAAAAGGCATGGCGCAGCGAGCGTGCGGGATTTCCGGGAGATGGGGATTCTCAGCGCGGCGCTTACAAATTACCTCGGCGTCCTGGGAAGAAGCGTTCCGCAGGGAATCCTGGGCATGGACGAGCTCGCGGCAACATTTTCCCTGTCGTCCTTTTCGCCTTCCGACGCGATCTTTGATATTGATAAGCTGACCTGGTTCAACAAGGAATACCTGCGAAGCGCCGGCCCCGAAGAGATCATGGAAATGCTGGGCCTCCGGGGCGATTACGGAGGCAAGATCCTGGCTTTGCGGGAAAACGCTTCAACCCTGAAGGACATGAAAGAATATCTGCGCATCTTCGAAGACGCCTCAGTGGATGAGGAAGGCCGCGCATACCTGTCTCAGGCCGGGTCGCTGGATAGCTTCGCGCAGGGACTAAGAGATCTGCTCGCCGAAAACAATTCCCTTCCCTTCGATGAACTGGTCAGGGCGATGGAAGGCAAGGGAGGATTCAAAAGGAAAGAGCTCTTTATGGTTTTGCGGATACTCTTCACGGGGAGAAAGAGCGGCCCCCCGCTGAAGGACATATTCCATCTGATCCCGAAAGATATTATAATAGAGCGGATCGGCCGCTGCCTCACAGATGGAAGCGGGAAGGGCACAAAAGGATAAGACGATGAAAGGGAAGAACCTTTATGCATCGGTAAAGAGCGTCTTCCGCAGCCTCTCGCTGAAGACGCAGCTGCTCGTCATCCTCCTTTTTCTCCTCGTCATGTCGGTAAGCTCCCTGACCATCATTTACTCGCAGGCCGAAGAGAAGCTCCTTGACAAGCTGAGCGAGAATATCGACGACATTACCAAGGCCATACAGATAAGCGTGGAAGAGCTTACCTACAGGGGAGACAGCACGGAAAGGCTGAAGAGCTACGTCGACATGCTCAACAAGAAGGGAATTAAAGAGATATCCATCGTAAGCGACACGTCGGAGGTCATCGCCAGCTCGAACCCGAAAAAGATCGGGACAGTAGAGAGGGTCGGAGAGAAAAAGAGCTGGCGAAAAAAAGACCTCATGATAACGGCAAGGCTCGGGGAGGAGAGCAAAAAGGATCCCCAGAGGCTCTATAACGTGATAACGCCCGTCTCCATCAAGGGGCAGAACATAGGATACATCCACATCAATATAGCCCTCGACGACTACAAGCTATTGCAGAGCAGGAGCCACATGAAGAGGATCCTGAGCATGGTCTTTGCGTTCAGCATCGGCATCATCATCTGCCTCATCTTAGCTGAAAAATATACCGAGCCCATCAAGAAGATCGCCAACGCGAGCAAGAAGATCGCCGAAGGGGAATTGGTGAAGATAAGGGAAACGGACCGCAAAGACGAGATAGGGGTGCTTGTCAGGAGCTTCAACGAAATGGTGGACAAGCTGGACGAGCGCAAGGAGCTGGAAGATAAGCTGAAAAAGACGGAGCAGCTTTCAATGATCGGGCAGCTCTCGTCCGGAATAGCACACGAGATAAGGAACCCCCTCAATTTTCTCACGCTCTCCATAGGCCACATCAAAGAGAGGGTGGTGGAATCAGAGATAGGCGACAAAGAGGACCTCAAGTCCCTGCTCGACAGCCTGCTGAAAGAGATATACAGGATCAACGAGCTGATACACAACTTCCTTTTCCTGGGGAAGCCGATAGCGCTCAACAGGGAATGGGTGTCCCCTGAGACGCTGATCAGCGAGGCGCTGTCTATCGTGCGGGACAAGGTGAGAAGCGGGATCACGATGGAGGTCCAATGCAGCGAGAACGGGTTGCGGGCATACTGCGACAGGGAATATACGAGGATATGCCTGATAAACCTCATTTTAAATGCCGTTCAGGCCATAGACGAAGATAAAGGGCTGGTGAGGATCAGGTGCGGCAAGGAGGGCTCCTTCTTGTACATTGCGGTCAGCGATACAGGAGGGGGGATCGAGAGCGATGACCTGCAAAAGGTTTTTGAGCCCTACTATTCAACGAAGAAATTCGGCATCGGCCTTGGGCTTGCCATTACAAAACGCTTTGTTGAAGAGCACGGGGGGACAATCACCTTAGAAAGTACGGTAGGGAAAGGCACCACCATGAAGCTGAGGATACCTGCCCATGAAGCATGACAGGGGAAGCATTCTCGTTGTAGAAGACGACAAGAACCAGAGGGGGATCATCAGGACGATCCTCATGAAGGAGGGGTTCTACATAGAGGATGCGGAGCGCGGGAAAAGGGCAATCGACATCATGAGGGCAAATAGTTTTGACCTTGTCCTTACCGACCTGCGGCTGCCCGACATTGACGGCACCGAGGTGCTGAAGGAGGCGAAAGCGCTCAACAAGCTCTGCCACGTCATTATCATCACGGCCTTCGGATCCATACCTTCGGCCGTGGAGGCGACAAAGCTCGGCGCATTCTACTATCTCGAGAAGCCTTTTGAAAAAGATCAGCTCCTCCTCGTGATCAACAATGCAATGAACCAGGTAAGGTTGCTGAAAGACAATATTATGCTGAAGGACCAGCTTGTTGACCGGTTCCACCTCGACAACATTGTGGGTGTTCACGGGAGCATGGAATCGCTGTACAAGATCGTCCTGAGGGTAGCGCCGACGAGCTCCACGGTGCTCATCTATGGAGAGAGCGGCACGGGAAAGGAGCTTTTTGCAAAGAGCATTCACTACAACAGCCCCAGGAAAAACAAGCCATTTTTTGCCATCAACTGCGCGGCGATCCCGGAGACGCTCCTGGAGAGCGAGCTCTTTGGATACGAGAAGGGCGCCTTTACCGGCGCGGCCTCACGGCACAACGGGCTCTTCGAGCAGGCGAACGGCAGCACCCTGTTCCTCGACGAGATAGGCGACCTCACGTTAAGCACCCAGGCAAAATTGCTGAGGGCCATTCAGGAGAAAGAGATAAGGAGGATAGGGGGCAGAGAAACGATCAAGCTGGACGTGCGGATCATCGCCGCAACGAACAAGAAGCTCGAGGACGAGATAGCAAGGGGACGGTTCAGGGAAGACCTTTACTACCGCCTGAACGTCATCGCCTTTTCCATTCCGCCGCTTCGGGAAAGGACGACGGATATACCGCTGCTAATAGAATACTTTCTCAAGAGGCTTGACGGGTCACACGGAACAAAGAAGGCCCTTGATCCAGGCACCCTCCACGCGCTTTTGCAGTATTCCTGGCCCGGCAACGTGCGGCAGCTTGAATCGGTGATCGAGAGGGCCTATGTGATGTGCGACGGAGATGTTATCGGCATTGACCATGTGCCGGAAGAGGTAAGGCACGGCAGCGTGTCCGATGCGTCCATTGAGAAATTGCGTTCCTCCATAGACCATCTCATTGACGCTAAGCTTACCGCGGCCGAGTACCGCCTTTATCTTTACCTTACGAAGCTTGACCCGCTGGACGAAAAATTTCATGAGCAGCTTGAACCGAAAGAGATTATCGAGAGGCTCGGCATCAACAGGGACACATTTTTCGTCGGGATCGGGAAGCTTAGAGACCTCGGGCTATATGATTATAAGGCGAAGGCAGGGCAGGGAAGGCATTCCTCTCAGGTCAAGCACCCACGGAAGGCCCACTCGGAAATATCCGACTAACCCGCCTTATTTTAGTCGGAAATATCCGACTATCACAGGAATTCACACCCCCTCATTTTTATAATAGTCTTTATTTTTAATACGTTATGATGCTGGCACGGTAAATGCAAATAATTTTAACAAAGAAAATCAAACCATAAACGGGAGGAGGTGAAAAAATATGAAGAAGATTTTCATGATCGCACTCGTAATTCTGATCAGCGTGGCATTCGTTACAACGGTGTTCGCACAGGCACCGAAGAAGGATGCTCCGAAACCTGCAGCAGCCGACAAGCCGGCAGTGAAGGCAGAGAAGCCCGAAGCAAAGGTAGAGAAGCCTGCAGTGAAGGCAGACAAGCCAGAGAAGGCGAAGAAAGAAAAGAAGGTAAAAAAAGAAAAGAAGCCGAAGAAAGAAAAGAAGGAAGCTCCGGCAAAGGCAGAGCCTGCAAAACCTGCAACGCCGCCAGCACCGCCAGCACCGCCAGCAAAGAAGTAATATCTTTGCAGACAATCAAGGGGCGGGATCTTCCCGCCCCTTTTTTTGTTGCTATAAAGCAGACACAGTTCAGGCACGAAATACTAAACACGATAGAACCCCTAAATCGTGAGCTGTAAGGGGTTAAGTCGCCTCACGCCTGACGCCTTACGGATATTTTGCTTTGATATTCGTGCTTCGGATTTAGATATTCGGCGGATCTACCTCAATGCGCACGCCGGGCATGTCGTATATTTCCAGGAGGGTTTGATAAAGGATCTCGTCGTTTCCCTTCAGGATCATCTTCCACCTGTATGCCTTTTTTTTCTTCAGGAGAGGGCCCGCCATATGGTCGATGAGGCCCTGCTGCGCCAACGCCTCTTTTATTCTTTGTACAACAGGCAACCCCGCCTCTTTTGTTTTTTTTACAACTTCTGCCAGGAACACCCTCGTAAACGGCGGGAAATCCGAAGCCTTCCTCTTGTTCAGTTCATCTATGTAGAACGTCTCCATGTTGAGGAAGTCCGCGGGGCTTACCTTTCTCTTGCTGTCCATAAAAAAGAAGACCTCGCTGGGGGTGAGGGCGTCAAGAAGATTGATAAGGGCATGGAACATCTTCTCGTCCGACCTGTACCCGGCCATGCGCCGCATGTCTTCCCAGCCAAAGAGCGCAAGCGCATGGACATGAATGCCATAAAGCTTGGAGAGGGGCTGGGTTCCTATAAGGACATAGGGCTGCCTGCCGGGCAGAACCGGGGGCTTCGCCCTCTTTTTCCCGGCATTACCGGATAACCTTGCAACGGGATATTGAGGGAAAGCTTCCTTGAGATGTTCTTCGATGTATTCGGCGCCGATCTGGCCGAACCGTATTATGTTCCCCCCGCAATGGCGGCACCGCTCCTCGAATGCAAAATCCCCTGCACAGGCGCTGCACGCAAGCCTTCCCGTTTCTTTGTGGTAGCTCAGCACGCTCTCGCACCGGGGGCACAGGAAGGGATTTTTGCACTCCGCGCACTGGATAAAAGAACCGTAATCCTTTCTGGGGGTGAAGACCGCAATGCTTTCCCCTCGCTCAAGCACCTTGCCTGCCGTCGCAGCCAGTTCATCGAGCAGCAAACCGTACGATGCGGCCTTCGCCTCATGCACATTTTCATCGTAATGCCTTTCCCCGAGCCATGCGCTGTCAATAAAAACAAGCCTCTTTTCCCGGGCACGGTGGTATGACTCGATCGACGGGGAAGCGCTGCCGATAAAAAGCGCGGCCTTTTCTGTCTCTGCCCTTTGCATCGCAACGGTTGGCGGATTGAACCTGAAGCCCTCCTCGTTTCTGTAATCGTCTTCTTCATCCCTTTCCACGATGAGGCATGAAAGCCTGTTGACAGGGAGAAAAACAGCGCTTTTGTTGCCAAGCACCAGGCATCCATGGCCCTGCCTTGCCTTGAAATAGGCCTCCATCCGCTTTTTTAACGGTATCGATGAGCCGTACCAGAAAACGCGGTCTCTGAATGCCGCTGAAAGGGTGCGGGAAAAATAGGCGCCTGCGGAGAAGTAGTCAGGGAGGAGCATTATGACGCTGTTGCCTTTTTCCAGATGAGTCGAGATAAGCTGGAGGTACCTTTCAAGGCGGCTTGAAATTGCCCCGGCATAAAGCGCCTTCTCTCCGCCCGCATCACTTCCCCCTATAGTATCGGCCGGCAGGAAATCCGCCCCTGTCAATGTGTCAAAAAGCGTGGCGGACCCTTCCCTGAGATATTGCAGAAGGTCAACCTTCCCCGTGGCCCTTAACGCCTTCCGGAGGGGCATGCCGTCGAGGGCCCCCAACGACCGGGCGTTGGCCTTGACACAAAGATAGCGTTCAATATGGGGGTTCGGGGGCAGCGCATATTTCAGGACAATGCCAAGAGGGGTAATATAATAGCGCGATGCCCATTCGACAAGGCCTTCAAGGGGAGAGGTGAGAAGGGGGAAGGGGTCGAGCACCTCGGCAACCTCTTTAAGCCCCTTGCCGGTTCCCTCTTCGATGCCCGCGACAAAACCCGTCAGCGTTTTGTTGTGGAAGGGAACGGCAACCCTGCTGTATTTCCGGATGTAGGGCCCCCATTCATCGGGCGAGAAATATGAGAATGTTTTTGTTACGGGGATCGGTAAGGCAACATGAACGATCATGAAGAGAGAAGGAAATCTTTGAAATCGAGGTTCTTTAGGGATTTAACGCGTGTCAGCTGCTCACCGAGGAGGCGGCCGCCGATCTCTTCGAACGCCTCCGGCGCATCGGTCACGAAATACTCATAGCTGCCCTTGGCCGTATCGTTCAGGAGGCCCTTTTTCTCTAAGACATTTTTGACCTCTTTTGCAGTTTCCCGGCCTGTGTGTACGATCGTTACGCCTTTGCCCATAACCTTTTTTATCACCTTCTCCAGCGCAGGATAATGCGTGCACCCCATGACAAGGACATCGATGTCCGATCGCCTCAGGTCATGAAGGTATTTCTCTGCCATGAGATGCGCGACCTCATCGTTCTCGAGCCCTTCTTCCACGATAGGGACAAAGAGCGGACATGGCCGCGAGATGACAGCGGTATCGGGGCTGATCTTTTTAATGGACCTTTCATATGCCGTGCTCTTTATCGTGCCTTTTGTGCCGATAACGCCTATCCTGCCGTTCTTTGTATGGCCCACCGCTTCTTTTGCGCCGGGATCGATGACGCCGATCACAGGGATCGGCAGCTTTTTCTGGAGGATGTTCAGGGCGAACGCCGATGAGGTGTTGCAGGCGATGACGAGGAGCTTTATCCCCTTGGTAAGAAGAAATAGCGCGCTTTCAAGGGCATACCTCGTGACGGTCTGCGGCGACTTGTTCCCGTAGGGCAGGCGCGCCGTGTCGCCGAAGTAGACGATGTGCTCATGGGGCAGGAGCGCCTTCACCTCTTTCAGCACCGTGAGCCCGCCGACGCCCGAATCGAACATGCCTATCGCAAGTTTCCGCATGGAAAAAGATTATGGTACGGTGGGTGAAATGTCAAGGGATATAAGGAAGCTGAAAGCTTTCAGCGATCAGCGTTCAGCACACAGCGAAACCTGTCTCTCGTCCCTTGCAGCTCGCTCCTCGCAATACGCCCGACACCAGATGCTCTCATTACATATTCCGCCAGGTTCAGTCTATTTTGTTTGTTTTAACGTTGAACATAGAACATAGAACGTTGAACGGGTTTTATTCCTTTGTGGCCATCGGGAAAGAATTTCATTGCATTTTTATGGCCCTTAGAGGAAGATTACAAAAGGGGCGGGTTCATGGGGGATCAATCAACCGATAAGAGATTTTGTAGGATATCAATTGAAGGTTCCTACTGCCATCCCCGGGGAAAGTGTTCGTGGATATTTATAATTTTATGGACGTCCCCCATCGGCCTAATGTAAATGTTCGGAAACATATAATTATGAGTCAACGATCCCTTCTTTGTGAATGCTTTGGTA
>JAKQBZ010000163.1 GCA_029559435.1 Deltaproteobacteria bacterium
CGTTCTCCGACAGCGACACCACCTCTACGGGAAAGGTCCATATCTCAGCGGGCCTGTCCCATTCGAGGAAGATCTCAACGTTCTGGTAGGGATCATAGAGCCGCAACTTCTCTGCTTGCCCGAGCACATCCTTTGTCGTAAGCGGGTATTTCGTGCTGCCTGCCTCCAGGAACCTCTCTCCGCCGGTCCCGAGGAGTGAAAAATTCCACTCTACGCCAAAAACAAACGGCCCGTCTATCATGCCTTCGAGCACATAATCGACGATAACCGCCCCTCCGCCCTGGGGCAGAACAACGTCTTTCCTGACAGACAGCGGCGACCCCTTTTCTCCCTGCCAGTAATGCCCGCCTCTGTCCATCGAGAGCCGTATCGCCTTTTTTTCCTTTCCTATTGTTCCCCGGTACTGCTCTTTGACGAAATCGCCGGGCTCAAAATATTTTCCCCTGTAAAAGAGCTCCAGGGCCGCATCGCTTCCCATGACGTGGTCTATGAGCGAGCCCCTGCGGTACCAGTCGTAGTGAAGGTACTCGTTCAGCCCCTCTTCCTTCGCGATGACCATCTCGTGGATGGTCTTCGTCCCGTCCGCGACATTCGCAGACACCGCCTGCTTTATCTTTTCGTGGTATCCCTCGTATCGCCTCCTGAGGGTAGCCATGATGTTCGCTGACGACGGCTTATAGTCAAGCCCGTACAGCGCCCCGCCTTCTTTCAGGAGAAACGACGCCTCCAGTTCATTATTGCTGAGAACGGCCTCATCGTAGCCGTCAAAATTTACATCCTCAATATATCCGTCTGCAAAGGGCTTAGCGGGATCGAGGAGCTTCCGGGCCTCGATAAGATGCCTGTAGACAGATCCGCGCAGGTGCGGGAGGTAGAGGCCGCCAAAGACGCCGTGCCAGTAGCTGTCATTGCATTGGGCCATATAGACATGCCTTTTCGCCCCGGCGTTCCTCCCGGCCTTCTTTGACAGGCGGAGCGCCTTTTTGTGCATATCATTGCTCTCGGCGTACTTGACGAGAAAATTCTTGAAATAGCCGCCCGTCAGAAAACGCCTGTACGGCATGTCCCCCTCATTCAGCATGTCGCCATATGTTTTTGATATCTCCGCAGGAAGGGACCATTCGCCCATCTCTTTATATGATTCGCAGCCAAGGTAGATCCTGCCTGCCGGCGGCTTCTCCTTCATATATTCCGAAAAGGTTGTTGTCTTCAGCCACGAACTGTTTTCCGCCAGGTATTCGAAGAACGACCGCAGCCAGCTCTCTTTTTTATAGACATAATCAAATGTTCCCGGCCACAGGCCGAATTTTTCTCCGTCATCGCCAAAGACGACGAGGTCTCCCCCTTGCCCGTGAACGTCCTTCAGATATGCGTCGAGCGCATCGATCTGCTTGAACGGGATCGCATAGCGCAGGAATTCAAGGCCAGGGAAGACTGAAAGGGGGTGCCCTTCATATTCTGTGATGAAGTAGCCGTAGAGGTCCTTCTCTTCGAGGCCGATAGCCTTGAAATGGTTATCGTCAACAAGGGTGAAGGCGGCTTTGGCCTTGTGGAGCACCTTCGGAATGTACGGCTCATACACCCTTTCCGCAAGCCACATACCCTTTGGCCTCTCGCCGAAGACATCTTCCATGAGGTCCATATGCGCCTTTATCTGGGCGATACCGTCTTCCTCGCTCAGGAGAGAAAAGACAGGTTCGTACATGCCGCCGGAGATGATCTCCAGCTGGCCCCTTTTCTTCATTTTCTTGAGAAGCTTGATATATTCCGGTTTATGCTCGCGAAGCCACGAAAAGAGAAAACCTGAAAAATGGAGGTTGACCTTTATCTCCTCGAAATCTTTCAGGACATCAAAAAAAGGCATGTACGATTTCGCATATGCCTCTTCCAGGATGAAATCCATATTTCCGACCGGCTGATGGTTGTGGATGCAGAGAATGAAATTCATTGCGCCCTTGTTTTGAAATGGCGGGGTCGACGAGAATTGAACTCGCGGCCTCCGGCGTGACAGGCCGGCGTTATAACCAGGCTTAACTACGACCCCGCTGAAATGGTAGGCGGAACAGGTTTTGAACCTGCGACCCCCGGCTTGTAAGGCCGATGCTCTCCCGCTGAGCTATCCGCCCAATCCGGCACACTATAGCAGGTTCACCGGGAAAAGTCAAACTATCAGGCAATATCTGCCTCTTCCTCATAGATGAGGATGGGGCGCTCGTGGTTCACGATGACCTCTTCGCTGACAACGCACTCCTTGACATTGGCAAGCGATGGTATCTCATACATCACGTCAAGCATTACCTTTTCCATGATGGACCGGAGGCCCCTCGCCCCTGTTTTCTTCTTCATGGCGTCCTTCGCAATGCCCCTGAGCGCGCCTTCGGTGAAGGTAAGCTTGACGTTCTCAAGCTCGAAGAGCTTTTTATACTGTTTAGAGATGGCGTTCCTCGGCCTTTTAAGGATCTCGACAAGGTTCTCCTCGCTGAGCTCGTCAAGAGTGGCCGTTATGGGCAGCCTGCCGATAAACTCAGGGATCAGGCCGTATTTCAGAAGGTCTTCGGGCTGTATCTCCCGCAATAACTCCGAATACCGCTTGTCCCTGCCGCCCTCGACGTCGACGCCGAACCCTATGCCCTTCTTGCCGATCCTGCTCGCCACGAGCCCGTCTATGCTGTGAAAGGCGCCGCCGCAGATGA
>JAKQBZ010000173.1 GCA_029559435.1 Deltaproteobacteria bacterium
TACGATATACGGATTGTTCCGCCGCGAGCCTGCTCCTGAAATATCTTGACAATACATATTAATCATTTTAGTTTTTAAACATCGGGGAGGTTGAACATGGCAGAAGCGCAAAAAAAGAAAGAGATTCCCCATATCGACATCTACAGAGCATGGTGCAAGGCATGCGGCATTTGCGTGGCATTTTGTCCCACGGAGACGCTTGCACGCGATGAAGGCGGCTACCCATATGTGAAATATCCTGAGAAGTGCATCAACTGCGGCTGGTGTGAGATCAGGTGTCCTGATTTTGCCATTACCGTTGAAGGAAAGAAGAACGGGAAAAAAGTGAGGGATCAATTTGAAAAAGAAGGTCCAGAAAAGGGAACTGCTGCTCCAGGGCAATGAAGCGGTTGTAGAGGGCGCGCTAAGGGCAGGCTGCAGTTTTTTCGCAGGCTATCCCATTACGCCGGCAACAGAGATCTCGGAGATCCTCTCGGTCAGGCTGCCCCAGCTTGATGGCACGTTTATCCAGATGGAGGATGAGATCGCGAGCATCGGCGCCGTTATCGGGGCCTCCCTGGCAGGCGCGAAGGCGATGACCGCCACAAGCGGTCCGGGGTTTTCGCTTATGCAGGAGAACATCGGTTTTGCCGTTATTGCCGAGGTGCCCTGCGTGATCGTCAACGCAATGCGCGGCGGGCCGAGCACAGGCCTTCCTACGATGCCCTCGCAAAGCGACGTTATGCAGGCGCGGTGGGGGACGCACGGCGACCACCCTATCATAGCGCTTTGCCCGTCCACGATACGGGAATGTTATGACCTTACCATCAAGGCGTTCAATTATTCAGAGAAGTTTCGCATTCCCGTGGTCCTTCTCGTCGATGAGGTGGTTGCGCACATGCGGGAGAAGATAACGATCTACGAGGATGAGGACGTTGAGATCTTCAACAGGATCAAACCGACCGTCCCTCCTGAGTGGTATATCCCCTTTGAAGATACGCCAAAGGGTGTACCCGCCATGGCGAACTTCGGAGACGGGTACCGGTACCACGTGACAGGCCTGACGCATGACATCAGGGGATTTCCGACCTCGAGGCCGGATGAGATCGACCCCTTCATCAGGAGGCTTTTCAGGAAGGTGAGCCAGAATTTCGCCGACGTTCAGATCGGCGAATTTTATCAGACCGACGACGCCGATGTCACTATCATCGCTTATGGCTGCGTCGCCCGTTCCGCGCGGCGAGCTGTTGCGGACGGCCGTGAAAGAGGGTTGAAGGTAGGCGTGCTCAAGATGAACACCATATGGCCTTTTATGAGGGCACAGGTCGAAAAGGTGCTCAGGACCTCGAAGGTCGTTATTGTGCCGGAGATGAATATGGGTCAGATGTCCCGGGAAGTGAAAAGGGTCAATAAAGGAGATGCCAAGGTCTTTACGATCAACAAGGTAGACGGAAAGATCATTACGCCTCAGGAGATACTGAGCAGGATCAAGGAGGTGTACTGATGGCTGAGATTACCCGGCTTATCCATGAATATCTGAGGCACGACAAGAAATTCCCCCATGTCTGGTGCCCGGGCTGCGGGATCGGGATCATGCTCGGTTCCCTCATCAGGGCGATCGACAAGACCGGCTACAGCAAAGACGACATTGTGCTCGTATCCGGCATCGGGTGCACCGGCAGGCTGCCTGTCTATGTCGATTTTAATACCCTCCATACGACTCACGGACGGGCCCTTACGTTCGCTACAGGGATCAAGCTTGCCAAGCCGAGATTGAAGGTGATCGTCATCATGGGAGACGGCGATGCCGTCGCGATCGGCGGGAACCATTTCATCCATGCGGCGAGGAGGAATATTGACCTCACGGCGATCATTGTGAACAACAGCGTATACGGAATGACCGGCGGCCAATACTCGCCTACAACCCCATACGGGATGAGGTCCACGACAACGACCTATTCCAATGTCGAGCACTCCTTCAACATCTCAGAGCTGGCCGTTACCGCAGGCGCCGTGTTCGTGGGCAGAGGAACGGTCTACCACGCGAAGCTCCTGGACAGCCTTATGGAAAAGGCATTTGCAAAGGTCGGTTTCTCTGTCGTGGAGATCATATCCCATTGCCACACCCAATTTGGAAGGCTGAACCGTATGGGCAGTGCGGTGGAGATGATGCAGTGGCAGAGAGACCACTCGGTGACCGTCGAGAAGGCGGCCCAGATGAAACCGGAGGAATTGAAAGACAAGTTCAAGATAGGGGTTCTTGTCGACAGGGAATTGCCTGCCTACCAGGATGAGTACGAAAAGGTGCGAAGGTGGGCGAAGGGAACGGAGAAGAGATAATATGAGCTACCGGTATGATATTCGTTTGAGCGGCTCGGGCGGACAGGGGCTGATCCTCATGGGGATCATCCTGGCGGAGGCAATAGGCATCTATGACGGAAAGTGCGTTGCCCAGACCCAGAGCTACGGCCCCGAAGCGCGGGGCGGTTCGAGCAAGGCGGAGGTTGTCGTAAGCGATGCAGAGATCGATTATCCCAAGGCCCTCAAGCTTGACCTTCTTCTGGCGATGAACCAGAAGTCCTGCGATGATTACTATATGGACCTTAAGCCCGAGGGCATCCTCATCGTCGATTCTACCTTCGTGAAGCAGCTCCCTACACCGAGGGCCTACCAGATCCCCTTTACCCGGATCGCGAGGGAAAAGCTGAAGAGAGAGATGGTGGCAAACATCGTTGCGCTCGGTGCGATCTCGAAGCTTGCCCCTATCGTGTCTTCAAAGGCCATCGAGGCCGCTGTGCTGGCGCGGGTGCCGAAAGGAACGGAAAAGTTAAACCGCGACGCATTGAAGGCAGGCATGACGGCGGCCCAGAAGGTGAAGAAGATCTCCTTTCCAAACACTCCTGCCGGGTTCGAAGATGAAGATACATGAGTATCAGGCGAAAGAGCTTTTCAGGACATATAATATCCCCGTACCGCAGGGTGCAGTAGCAAAAACAACCGAAGAAGCATTCCGGATCGCAGAAGAGATAGGCAAGGCCCCTTTTGTCCTCAAGGCGCAGGTCCATGCGGGCGGCAGGGGCAAAGCCGGCGGGATCAGGATAATCAATCGCCTGGGAGACGTGAAGAATAACGCCGCAGGGCTTCTCGGCATGACCCTCGTGACGCCGCAGACCGGGGAAGAAGGAAAACCGGTGCAGGCCTT
The DNA here is from genome assembly GCA_029559435.1 of Deltaproteobacteria bacterium. Classification (GTDB taxonomy): domain Bacteria; phylum Desulfobacterota; class Syntrophorhabdia; order Syntrophorhabdales; family Syntrophorhabdaceae; genus UBA5609. The sequence goes on from JAKQBZ010000173.1 coordinate 3,182, forward strand.
GCTGGTAGAGGAAACGCTGCCGGTTGAGAAAGAGATCTACCTCGGGATAGTCATCGACAGGCAGAGGGCGTGCCCCGTCGTCATAGCCAGCGCAGAAGGAGGCATGGAGATCGAGAAGGTTGCCGCCGCTGACCCGGAAAAGGTTTTGCGGGAAGAGGTTGACCCTGCGGTCGGCCTCCGTCCTTTCCAGGCGGGAAGGATATTCTACGGCCTCGGGCTTGACCAGTCGCTATCGCGGAGGATGATATCGGTGATCCTGAACCTTTTTCGTCTATTTGTCGAAAAGGATTGTTCGCTGGCAGAGATCAACCCCCTCGTGGTCACGAGATCCGGAGAGCTCGTCGCGCTCGATGCAAAGATCAATCTTGACGATAATGCATTCTACCGGCATCAGGATATGGAATCTCTCAGAGATATCAACCAGGAGAATCACCTCGAGGTGGAGGCGTCGAAGTACAACCTCAACTATATAAAGCTGAAAGGGAATGTGGGCTGCATGGTGAACGGCGCAGGGCTTGCCATGGCCACGATGGACCTCATCAAGCTCGTCGGCGCCGAGCCGGCGAACTTCCTCGACGTGGGAGGGGGCGCGACATCGGAGATGGTGAAGCAGGGGCTGAAGATACTCCTCTACGACAAAGACGTGAAGATGGTCTTTATCAATATATTCGGCGGGATCCTTCGCTGCGATACGCTCGCGGAGGGCGTTGTGAAGGCGGTCGGCGAGCTGGTCATCGATCTCCCCATCGTCATCCGGCTTGAGGGGACGAACGTGGAGGCGGGAAGGAATATCCTCGCCGGGTCGGGGCTTTCCTTCACCGTAGCGACAGGGCTGAAGGATGCAGCGGAGAAAGTGGCAACAACCCTTGCAAATTTACAATGAACGGTTTGAACATTGATGAATAACCAATCACCAATAACCAAGCTCCAATTAATCACCAATAACCAATCACCAAAAGTTTGGTTATTGAATATTGGGTATTGGATATTATCTGGTCATTGGAATTTGATTATTGGTTATTCGCTTCGGGAGAATGTGTGAGCATTATCGTTGACGAGAACACGAAGGTAATTGTCCAGGGCATAACAGGCAACGAAGGGGCGTTCCATGCAAAACAGATGATCCAGTATGGGACGAGGGTTGTCGGGGGTGTGACGCCGGGGAAGGGCGGCCAGATCTTCAATGGCGTCCCCGTCTTCAACACCGTGCGGGTCGCGGTTGTGTCGACCGGGGCCAGCGTGTCAGCGATCTTTGTTCCTCCAGCATTTGCAGGAGATGCGATCATGGAGGCCGTCGATGCAGGCGTCAGCCTTGTTGTCTGTCTTACCGAAGGCATCCCGACCCTCGACATGGTCGCCGTAAAGCAATACATGAAAGGAAAGGACGTAAAGCTCATAGGCCCCAACACGCCGGGCATCATTGCGCCGGGGAAGTGCAAGATAGGCGTAATGGCGGGGTATATCCACAAGCCGGGCAGGATCGGCATCATGTCGCGGAGCGGGACCCTGACCTACGAGGTAGTAGACCAGCTTACAAAGATGGGGATAGGCCAATCCACCTGCGTGGGGATCGGCGGCGATCCGATCATAGGCCTGACGTTTGTTGACCTTCTCGCAATGTTCGAAAAGGATGAAGGGACCGATGCGGTGGTGATCATCGGCGAGATAGGCGGCAGGGCGGAGGAAGAGGCAGCAGAATATTTCAAAACCAATATGAAAAAACCCGTTGTGGCCTTTATCGCGGGCCTCACGGCCCCTCCCGGCAGGCGCATGGGCCATGCCGGCGCCATCATCTCCGGCGGCGTAGGGAGCGCCAGCGACAAGATCAAGGTCCTGGAAGCCGCAGGCATAACCGTTGTTAAGAACCCCGCCGAGATCGGCGAAACCGTTGCATCCGTTCTAAAGCCTGCCCCATAAGGGATGGAGGAGGCTACGTTTAAGGCCGCCCTCCGCATCTTTCTCCCGCCCCCCACAGCATAAGTTACAGAAACCCCCAACGCTCCTGATACCGTACACCCCTCTGCACTCTGGGGTCAGGTCTTGCAATCATGCATTGTATCCTCTGCCCTCTTCACCGCCCTGCTCACCGTTGCGTAATGGACGCCAAGATGACCGGCAATCTCCTTCATGGTATAGGTATGGTGAATGTGGGCATCGTAGATCCGTGCATCCCGCACCGACCTGTCCTTGAATACCTTCCCGGGAAACAGTTCTTTTATAGGAGGTCGTGTTGCATATCGCTGCGACCGGGGGATCTCCTTCTCCCGGGTATGGGGCTTTACCTTTTCAATAAAGGTCGTATCTCCAAGGAATATCTGGCCTGTCAGTTCATTCCAGGGTGACTGCCGGTCTATCCCTTCCCGGACAAAGAGACGATAGAGCCTGTATGCCCTTTTCTTCTGCGGGCTGAATTGTCCCAGTACCCAGTCCGTTGTAAGAAAGGGAGGGGGAGGCTCAGTCCCTGCGGTACCGTGATAGCTGCTCCATCTCCAGTCTTCAGGTGCTTCTGCCATATGGGCCCTTACCGGATTGAGGACCACATACCTGCACAGTTCAAGGAGGTAGCTGTCCTTCTCGATAATGATGGCCCTGTACCTTCCCTGGAAGATGTGGCCTGTCTTTTTGTATCTCCAGTTGCACTTCTGGGTATACATGCCGTTTAGCTGCCTCATCCCCCTTGAGAGGTTGCCCTTCGGTGTCTCGATGATGAGGTGGTAATGGGTGTCCATGAGACAGAAGGCGTGGCAGGTCCATGCATATCGTTCAATGATGTCCCCGAGGAGATCGAGAAAGTAGTAACGGTCCTTGTCGTTCCTGAATATCTTCTGCCTGGCGTTCCCGCGGGAGGTGACATGGTAGAGGGCGCCGGGATATTCTATACGGAGCGGGCGGGCCATGAGGAGACTCTATCACACGATATGCATGATTGCAAGACCTGACCCCAGGGGGG
>JAKQBZ010000179.1 GCA_029559435.1 Deltaproteobacteria bacterium
TAGATAAACTCTTTTTTCAGCGGCACCTTCGATGCGCTGAGGAGGCCGACCTGCTTTGTCTGGTTCTCCTTAATAGTGGTCTTCCGCTCCAGCGTATAGATGTGGTATTCGAAGAAGGCAGCTTCCCTGAATTCAGATTCAGCCCTCTGGGCAGCGGCTGCGGCCATCACCTTCTCTCTCCTCGCGTCGTCCCGCGCCCTGTGTATATCGCCGGCAACGAGCTTGAGCTTTGCATTTTTATACGGCGCCCCGCTTTTGTTGTCTATGGTGACCCACCCGTTCAGGCTGCCCTCGGCATCCTTCCGGTCAAGGGTGAGGACGTAATCGGCCCGCCAGTTGATGCCGTTGGTCAGGTAGAGCGTCTCTATTTTCTGCCGGGAGGCCGCCTTGTTGTCGAGAAGCCATATCAGGGTAGGCTTCGCGATGAAGTTGTCGGGTATCTCCTGAAAGATGATCCTCCCAGGATGCCCGAAGGTGATCTCGTTGTTGATCCTGTAAACGGGCACCCCTTCGTTGTTCGAGAGTATTGTTGCCGTTACAGTCTCTTCCTTGTCGGTGTACGGGTTTTTTGTAACGAGCTTTACCGTTTTGCCGACATATTTGTCGATGAGCTTCCGCGGGCTCAGGAGGTCGTACTCGTAGTTCTGTTCAAGGACCGAAAGGTTGTCAGGGGAGGTCGTGGACCGGATATTAACGCTGGTCGGTATGATCTGGGACGCGACATCCATGAATCTCAATTCCCCGATGCCTCTTGGGAGCTTAATGTTTCTAAGGTCCTTCACAAGGCCTATGTTGCTGTTGTAGATGGTCACTTCAACGGCCTCCTGATCGTCAACGGTAGTTGTGACCGCCTCCGCCGCGCAGGATAGAGTTGAGAGAAAAAAGAGAAAAAGGCCGATAACCAGGAATATTGTACATATCTTTTTCATGGCACCTCCATAATCTTTAATCTTTATTTTACCACATTTCATCATGCCGCTAATATGCAATTCCACGAAAGCCTTGACAATAAAGCTATCCTCTTTTATTATGTGATTTACTCCTGCCATGTGTATACAAAGAATTCATATAACCAGACTTGCAGCAGGAGCGGGCCCTGTGCGATATCATAACATTTGTTTCGCAGTCATCCTGCTGCTCGCTGCCTTCTCTTTTGCCGCGGCCGATGAACCGGTTTTCAAAGCAGGAGAATCCCTGAATCTTGAGCGCTGCATCGAGATCGCCCTGGCGCAGCACCCCTCGATCATGAGCTCCCGCTATACGGTCCGCGCAAAGGAGTCGCAGCTTGGGCAGGCAAAGGCGCCTTACTATCCGAAAGTAGATACCCAGGCAAGCTTCAACAGGTATGTTGTTGAGAAGAACACCCTCGACCCCTATTTTCCCGTAGGGCTGCACAACGAGAGCATAGGGAGCGCAAGCCTGTCGCAGACGATCTACGACTTTGGCAAGACCCCGACGGATGTGAAGACAAAGGAGTTCAATGTTGAGTCCTCCCGCTTTGACCTGGAAGATGTGACGACGACGATTATCAGCAATCTTAAAACGTCCTATTACGGGGTCCTTAAAGCGAAACGCTCGCAGGATGTCAACCTTGAAATTGTCGAGCAGTACGGGCAGCACCTCGGGCAGGCAAAGGTCCTCTTCGAAGCGGGAAAAAAGCCGAAATATGACGTCACAAAGGCTGAGCTGGACCTGAGCAATGCACGTCTCGACCTTATCACCGCCGAGAATGACCTGAAGGTCGCGTGGGTCAGGCTCTATAATGCGATGGGCGTAAGTACGGCGGACCAGTTCACCATAAACGATACCCTTTCTTTCGAGGAGTATGCCATAACCCTTGAGAACGCTTTGGACAGGGCCTACCAGAACAGGCCGGACCTGCGGTCCCTCATCGCGCAAAAGAGTTCCGCCGAAGCGTCTGTCGACCGTGCGAAAAGAGATTATTTCCCGACTATCTCAGGCAGCGCGCGGTACAATTTTCAGGGGAGCCAGTATCCCCTCGGCCAGGTATGGAACGCGGGCGTATCGATGAACATGAATATCTTCGAGGGCATGTTGACGCGAAACAAGGTTGAAGAGTCGATCGCCAGGAAAAGATCGGTGGAGGCGCAGATCGAGTCGAAAAGGCTTGATATCTTCCTCGATGTGAAGCAATCTTACCTGAACCTTCTTAAGGCGAAGGAGACGATCTCCAATACGGAGGTGCAGATAAAGCAGGCGACAGAAAATCTTGAGCTCGCCAACCTGCGATATTCCTCAGGGCTGGCAGACCCTCTCGAGGTCACCGATGCCACCGTTGGCTACAGCAAGGCAAAGCTCGCCAATATAAGCGCGCTCTATGATTATAAGACCGCCCAGGCAAACATCGAAAGGGCGATGGGGAACAGATGATGAAGCGTAAAAAGACCGTTATCATAATTTGTATAATTATTGCAGTCGCAGTTGTCTACGGCTACCTGTCGCGGAAGAGGCCTCCGCCCCCCGACCGCCATGGCGTGCCCGTGCTGGCCGGGAAGGTCGTGCAAAAGACCATGCCGGTCATCATCGAAGCGATCGGAACCGTCGAAGCGTATAACTCGGTTACAATCTATGCGCGAATCGTAGGCCAGCTCCTCAGGATACATTTCAAAGAAGGGCAGGATGTGAAGAAGGGCCAGCCCCTGTTCACGATAGACCCTGCGCGCTTTCAGGAGAAGCTGAGGATGTCGGAGGCGAAGCTTGCCCAGGATATTGCCCAGCTTAAATATAACGAAGATGAGGCAAAGCGTTACGCCTTTCTCCTCGAGAAGGGCGCCGTCGCAACCTCTGACTATGAGAATAAAAAGACCCTTGCCCTTACGCAGCAGGCGACGGTGAGGGCCAGCAAGGCCGATGTAGATAACGCGCGCCTTAACCTTGAGTACTGCCACATACGCTCCCCCCTTGACGGCAGGACAGGGGCCCACCTTGTCAAGGAGGGCGCAATGATCAAGGACAACGACACGAAGCTCGTTGTGGTGAACCAGGTCTCGCCGGTCTATGTGAAATTTTCCGTTCCGGAAAAACAGCTTCCCGAGATCAGGAAGTATATGAGATCTGAACCGCTGAAGGTAAAGGCAAGCCCTCAGGGCGCGCAGAATATTCCCGATGAAGGAAGGCTCACATTCATGGACAATGCCGTAGACGCAACGACCGGCATGATCCTTCTTAAGGCGGAATTCAAAAACAGCGATAAGCTTCTCTGGCCCGGGCAGTTTGTCAACGTCGTCCTCAACCTCACGGAGGAGCAAAACGCCTTTGTCGTACCCGCTAAAGCCGTACAGATAGGACAGAAGGGGCATTTCGTCTTTGTTATAAAGCCGGACAAAAAAGTGGAGTTAAGGAACGTTGCCGTCTCGAGGACCATCGGCGAGGAGACTGTCATATCGAAAGGGGTCAGCGCAGGCGAAGCCGTTGTGACCGACGGCCACCTGAAGCTGAAGGACGGCTTTCCCGTAGAGATACGGGAATCGCTGACGCCGGGAAGCGCTGAAGCGCCAAAAAAACCGGCGGGCGCCGGCGAACAGACAAAGGGCTCCCCGGGTAACCAAAAGTGAACATCTCGGCGTTATGGATAAAAAGGCCCGTCATGACCATCCTGGTCATGTTCGGCCTCCTTTTCTTCGGCATCGTAAGCTATCAGAACCTGCCGATCAACAACCTTCCTGCCGTCGATTTTCCAACCATCCAGGTGACGGCATCCCTGCCGGGGGCAAGCCCGGAGACAATGGCATCGAACGTGGCAAAGCCCCTGGAAAAACATTTCTCAACGATCCAGGGCCTCCAGTCGATGTCTTCAACGAGCTATACCGGCTCTACGACGATCATCCTGCAGTTCTCCCTCGATCGAAATATCGATGCCTGCGCGCAGGACGTGAACTCAAAGCTGTCGGCGGCCCAGGGAGACCTGCCGGGCAACATGCCCAGCCCTCCAACGTACGATAAGGTAAACCCTTCAGACCAGCCGATCATGTATTTTGCCCTTACCTCCGAGTCAATGCCGCTTATCGAGCTCAACGACTACGCAGAGAACTATCTTGGCCAGAACTTCACCATGGTCAACGGCGTCTCTCAGGTCATCGTGTATGGACAGAAATTTGCAGCGCGCATCCAGGTAAACCCCAAGCTCCTCGCCAACATGGGCATAGGCATCGATGAGGTCTCCAGCGCGATCCAGAAGGCAAACGTCAACCTCCCCGGGGGAACGCTCGATGGCCCCTACCAGGCGTTTACGATCGACTCGAACGGCCAGCTGATGATCGGCGAGGCATACAGGGAGGTTATCGTCGCCTATCAGAATGGCAAGCCGGTGAAGGTAAAGGATATAGGCGACGCGATCAGCGGCATACAGAACGACAAGCAGACCGCTTCCTGGTACATCTCGAAGGATAAGACCCAGAGGTCTATCGTCCTTGCGATCAAGAAGCAGCCCGGATCAAATACGGTAAGGGTAGCCGATGGAATAGAGGAACTGCTCCCCAGGCTGAAGACGATGCTGCCGGAGTCCGTTGAGTGGCACCTTCTTTACGATGCGTCCGATTACATCAAGGAATCGATAGATGATGTAGAATTTACCCTGGTCCTGACGATCTTTATCGTCCTTGTCATTGTCTTCCTCTTTCTCCGCACCTTCAGATCGACGATTATCCCGAACGTCGCCGTTCCCCTGTCCATTATCGGCACCTTTGCGGTGATGAGCGTGCGGGGCTTCAGCCTCAACAACCTTTCGATGATGGCCCTCGTGCTCTGCGTAGGGCTCGTCGTAGATGACGCTATCGTCGTCCTTGAGAACATAGTGCGGCGGATGGAGATGGGCGAAAGCGCCATGGATGCCTCCTATAAGGGCTCGCAGGAGATAGGCTTCACGATCATGTCCATGACCCTTTCCCTCGTGGTCGTTTTCATACCGATCCT
>JAKQBZ010000180.1 GCA_029559435.1 Deltaproteobacteria bacterium
CTACAGCTTACTGCCTGCTTTTTTCTTCTGTTGTCTTGTTCTAAGCTGATCGCTGATAGCTGATCGCTGATAGCTGATAATATGGAAAAAAACCCAAGCAAAAGACTTATCATTACCATCGACGGCCCGAGCGGCGCGGGCAAAAGCACGTTAGCCCGGATGCTGTCAAAAGCCCTTGGCTATGCGTACATCAATACCGGCGCAATGTACAGGGGGATCGCCTACGCCTTCGGGAACAGGGGCGCGGGGGCGGGGATAGAGGAATTCCTGGAGCATCTCGACATCCGGTTTGATTTTGCCGGGGACACGAAGGTCTTCCTTGCTGGCACCGATATCTCCGGCAAGATCAGGACGCCGGACATCTCGTCGCAGGCCTCGCGCCTTTCCCAGCTAAGCCCTGTGAGGCAGTATCTTACGAAGATACAGCGGGAGATAGGGAAGGACGGAGGCGTCGTGCTCGAAGGGAGGGACACGGGAAGCGTCGTCTTCCCCGACGCAGATATAAAATTCTATCTCGATGCCGACCCCTGGGAGCGTGCGCAAAGAAGGCACCTCGAGTTCAAGTCCAAGGGCGTGGAAACGGGGTTGACGGAGGTAAAAAATGACATGCTGCAAAGGGACAAGAACGATACCGAGAGGAACATTGCGCCCCTCATCGTACCGGAAGGCGCGGCGTTCGTAGATACGACCGGAGTTGACATCCAGGGGGTCCTTACGATCCTTTTAAAACATGTAAGGGAAAAGGAGGGGCAATGGAAGTCCTGAAGGCAAAAAATATCGGGTTCTGCTTTGGCGTAAAAAGGGCTATCAATATGGTCCTGAAAGAGGCCGAAGGAAGCCGGCAAAAGGTGTACACCTTAGGGCCCATCATCCACAATCCTCAAATGGTCAATATCCTGAAGGAAAAAGGGGTCACGCCCGTTGAAGATGTTCTCGGGATAAACGACGGGGTCGTCGTATTCAGAACGCATGGGGTCAAAAAGGACGAGGAAGAGTATATCAAACAAAAAGGCCTCAGGTCGATCGATACCACGTGCCCTTTTGTCAAGAGGGTCAGAAAACACGCCCTGTACCTTAAGAAAAACGGCTATAAGGTTGTAATCATAGGGGATAAAAACCATCCGGAAGTGAAAAGTGTCTTGAGTTATTTGGACAACGATGGTATTGTATTACAGGAACCAGCGGTAATTGAAGCAAAAAAGGTTGGGGTGGTTAGCCAGACCACGCTCGATAAGGGTACATTTGTCAATATTGTAAAGGAGCTGGCTGGAAATGTACAGGAACTGCGCATTTACAACACGATCTGCGAAAGCACCGAGATCAGGCAGAAAGAGGCGGTCGCCCTGGCAGGGAAGGTCGATATGATGCTTGTTGTCGGGGGAAAGAACAGCGCCAATACGTCAAAGCTCTATAAGGTCGTCCAGGCTGTGCAGCCTCGTGTGTACCAGATCGAGACCGCGGACGACGTCAAGCCGGAATGGTTCCATGGCGTGAATAAAGCAGGAATAACGGCAGGGGCTTCAACCCCGGACCTTATCATAGATTCAGTGGAGAGGCGAGTAAAAAATCTTTAGGGGGAAGGCATGGTTGATAGCGGCGATACAGCAGCTCAAAAAGAAAAAACACAAGAGGAGATGAGGGCGCTCTATGAAACATCGATGAAGAGCCTGCAGGACGGAAATATCTTACAGGGTAAGGTGATCAATATAAATGGGGATAAGGTGATCGTCGACGTCGGTCTCAAATCAGAAGGGGCACTCCCTATGGGAGAATTTGCAGGAAAGCCCGGCGAGCCCGGCGTGAACGTGGGAGATACGGTAGAGGTAATGATCGTAGGAAGAGACAGGGAGTTGGGCCTTCTGCAGCTCTCAAAACACCGTGTCGATGAGATCAGGACATGGGAAAGGATCGATAAGTCCCTTGAAGAAGGCACTCCTGTCGAAGGCACCATCGCCTCTGAGCTTAAAGGCGGTTTTTCTGTCAACATTGGGATAAACGCATTTTTGCCCATATCGCAGGTCGATATTAAGCCCGTCAAAAACCCCTCTTCCTTTGTGGGCAGACATCTGAAATTCAAAGTGATCAAGGTCAACAAAAGAAAAGGGAACGTTATCATTTCGAGAAGGCTGCTTCTGGAAGAAGAGCGCGACAAGAAAAGACAGGAATTCTGGAAGAATGCAAAAGATGGCCAGGTCCTTTACGGTTTCATCAGAAACATAACTGACTACGGCGCTTTCGTGGATATTGGCGGGGTGGACGGTTTTCTCCATGTGAACGATATTACCTGGGGAAAGATCGCGCACCCGAAAGAATATCTTCGTATAGGCGACGAGGTAAAGGTAAAGATATTGAGCATAGACACCGAAAAAGGGCGCATCGCCCTTGGCATGAAGCAGCTCAAGCCGGACCCTTGGTTGAACATCGAGGAAAGGTATTCGGAAGGAAACAAGGTAAAGGGAAAGGTTGTCGGCGTTGTTGATTACGGCGTTTTCGTTGAGCTTGAACAGGGCGTTGAAGGCTTGCTTCACATCAGCGAAATGAGCTGGGACAAGAAGATAAAAAACCCCGGCAAACTGGTGAGCAAAGGCGACTGGCTCGAGCTCGTCGTCCTTCACGTTGATCCGGAGAAAAAAAGGATATCCCTCGGGATGAAACAGCTTGCCCCCGATCCATGGGAGGAACTTACCGCGAAATACGTACCCGGTTCGATAGTAAAAGGCAAGGTAAAGAACTTTACCGATTTCGGCATGTTCCTCGGCATCGGGAGCGGGATCGACGGCCTCGTCCACGTCTCG
>JAKQBZ010000185.1 GCA_029559435.1 Deltaproteobacteria bacterium
CGGGTCCAGGGTCAGCCTGCCAAGCCATTTGGCCGTCGGGTCACCCATCTTATAGGCAACCCACCCGTGGGCAAGCTCATGGATGATTATTGAATAGAGCAGCGGTATCGCAACAAGAAAGAACGTTAAAGGATCCTGAAATAGTAAGCGTATAAGCCCCATAGGTAATGGACACAAGTATCACATAAGCGGGCCGCAAAAGCAACCCAAAACAACCTTGAAGCCCCCGGCATAACCCTTAAATAAACAACAATCTTAAATATTTGCATAACTGTGATTGACAAAAACATATGTCCGTGATAAAAATGAGAATCTTGGTAAATTTTACAAACGAAATGGTCGTCGCTATGCCGGTACCTGTCAGAGGAGGCAGGTCATCGTATGGGCACGACTAACGACAAGATCCCTGAATTACCCGGGATAGACCTGGAAACAACCCTCGGAGGGACATCGGTAACGCGCTTCCGGAACGCCGTTATCCGCCACCTCGAGCTCATCTTCGTCCTGCTCATAGCCTTTTTGGTGCTCATCCTCTTCTTCTTTATCCCCTATAAGTTCGCCTTTCTGAACCTCTTCTATCTCCCGGTCCTCCTCGCCGCTTACTTTCTCGGAAGGAAGAAATCGCTCCTTGCGAGCCTCCACATCATACTCCTCGTCGCGCTCACCGCCCTCATGCGGCCCGAGTGGTTCACCAGCCATGGGGTCGTGCTGAGCACGATGGTCATGATCACCATCTGGGGAGGCTTTCTCGTCCTCACCAGCATCATCATCGGCTCCCTCCAGGAGCGCATATCAAAGGGCTTCACAGAGACGCGCCGCCTCTACGAGGAGCTGAAGAGAAGCCGGGTCATCGAGGAGATGAAAGAAAAGGTCGAAAAGACCCTTTATACTACCATGGACCCCGTTGTCGCAAAGCTTGCCACCGAAGGCAAGCTCCGCATCGAAAAACGCGAGATAACGATCATGTTCTGCGATCTCACAGACTTCACCAACTATTCAGACCAGAACGCGCCCGATATCGTCCTCGATGAGCTGAACAGGTTCATAGGCCAGATAGAGCCGGTCATCGAAATGTACCGCGGCCATATCGACAAATACATGGGCGACGGCGTCATGGTAGAGTTCGGCGCTCCGATAGATTATGCCCAGCACGCGCTGATGTCTGTTTTGGCAGGCATCAAGATACAGGAGAGGCTGAAGGATACGGCCATCCCCTGGCGCCTCCGCATAGGCATAGCGACGGGCAATGCCATCGTCGGGATGATGGGCGTCAACCGGCAGGCATACAGCGCCATCGGCGACAAGGTAAATGTGGCAAAGCGCCTCGAGGAGATCTGCGAGCCCGACAAGATCTATATCGATGAAACCGCTTACCGGATGGTCGAGCCCTTCGTCAACGTCGTCAAGGTCCGCAACATGAGCTACAGCCGCCAGTCGGATAAAGACCTGCTGGAGCAGCTGCGCATCCTTGAAGGGAGGATGGTCGCCGAAGGCGAGAGCGCCGACCTTCTTTACCAGATGGGGAAGATCCACTTCGGGCTGCACGACGTCAGCGCGGCGATCTCCTGCTTTGAGCATGCGCTGGCCATGGACCCCGACTCCACCGAGATACGCCTTGCCTACGCAGACGCAAACCTGAAAAAGGACGAATACGAGAAGATCCAGCTGAAAGGCAAACTGCACAAGATCTCGGTCTTCGAGGTAAAGGGGCTCAAGAACAGGTGGCACGACCCGAACGTTGTCCCGCCTTCATTGGTGAAAAAATACCGCAATGTCGAGGTCGCCATCAAAGCGCCTTTCGATGCCATACTTGCCGTGGAATCTCTCGACGGCTCCATCGGAAGGGGGCTCCTCACGGGCATGCTTTCTTACGCCATAGCGGACCATCTGGGATTGAACGAAGACCTTAAGCAGACGATCCTCCAGGCGGGCTTGCTCCAGGATATGGGCAAAGAGGCTGTTCCCCACCACATCCTCAACAGGCCGGCGAGCCTTACGGAACAGGAGATCAAGCTGATCGAAAAATATGTTATCGAGAGCGTCGCCATATTGAAACGCCTCGGCTACGTCGACGAAACCCTCCTCGATATCGTCAAGCACCACCACGAGTTGTGGAACGGGAACGGCTACCCCGACGGGCTGGAAGGAGAGGCAATACCGATCGGGGCCCGCATCACATCCATCGCAGAGGTCTACGGCGCGATGACGTCATGGCGGCCTTACCGCGGCTCCTGGGATGCCCGCCTTGCCATTAACGAGATCAAGAAAAACACTGAAAAGGGACATTATGATCCAAAAGTAGCGGAAGCCCTTTTCGAGATCCTCAAAGAGAGCATACCGGAATAAAACAACCCGTATATCGTAA
>JAKQBZ010000188.1 GCA_029559435.1 Deltaproteobacteria bacterium
CTACATAATGCTTTACAGGAACCTCCTTTATACCGCTGTAACGAGGGCCAGGACGCGCCTTGTGCTCGTGGGTTCCGAGGCCGCCCTTTCGATAGCCGTCAGGAATGAAAGGCAGGTGTTGCGGTATAGCGGGCTGGGGACCTGATCCGCCGAAAGACCTTCGCCTGTACAAAGAAAGAATATGCGGTATAGCGGGCTCCTGATATTTTATCCTCCCCCGCTGTAAGACCCCTGGGCTTTAGCCATGGGGAGTGTCAATGCGAACAAAATTGATTCAGCGGCGCCATTCCTTCTGGATAGGGCAATATTGCTCAATCCTTTTGCGGCGCCATTCCTTCTGGATAGGGCAATATTGCTCAATCTTTTCTATCAGCGTCTCAGGCTTGACCGGCTTGGCAATAAAATCCCTTCCGCCGATCTTTCCCCCGCGTCCCGAAAGCTCATCTTTTTTTACTACCGCGGTAACAAAAACAATGGGGATTGTGCTGGTCGGCTCATCATCAAGAAGGATCTCCGCGACCTGTCCACCATCAATATTCGGCATAACGATATCGAGGAAGATAAGGTCGGGTTTAATCTGCCTCGCAAGCCTGATGCCTTCCATGCCGTCTGTCGCGGTAAAGACCTGGTATTTCCTTGTTTTTTCCAGGTTCAGCTTTACAAAGAAGCAAAAGTCCTCTTCATCGTCAATGAGGAGGATCTTCTTTTTATCCATTGTAATGGCTCTCCTTTTCGAATGGATTGCAGGGGAGGGTGATCGTCACCGTTGTCCCTTTTCCCTCTTCGCTGCTGATGGCAATGCTGCCGTGATGGCGTTCAACGATCCCCTTTGTGATGGACAGGCCGAGCCCGGTGCCTTCGGAGTCCGTTTTTGTCGTGAAGAAGGGATCGAAAACATTTTTAAGGATCTCATCGGGTATGCCTGTTCCCGTATCCTCTATTACGGCCCTGACGCATGGTTCTCCATCCTTGTCTATTCCCGCTTTGGTGGTGAGCGTGATTGTGCCTCCATCCTTCATCGCTTCGGCGGCATTGATGAATATGTTGATGAAGACCTCCTTGATCTGGTTGCTGTCTACCCGTACCTTGGGGATGTGAAGGAAATAGTTCCGTATGACCTGTATGTTTCGCAGGCTCATCTGGTGCTCGACCATCGTGAGTGCCTCCTCGATGAGGGCGTTTATATCATCTTCGGTAAAGGAAGGGGGCTCCTGCCTAGAAAAACTGAGGAGGTTCTGGATCACCAAATCAGCCCGTATGGCCGATTTTTTTATCCTGTCGCAGGCATCGATAAGCGTGCCGTCCTCGACCGATGACTGGACATATGCGATCCCCTGGAGGATGATGCTGAGGGGGTTTTTCAGCTCATGGGCGATCCCGGCGGAGAGCTGCCCGAGGGACGCCATCTTCTTTGACTGGACAAGCATTGACTCTGACATCTTCAGCTCCTCGTATGCCTTAATAAGTTCTCTGTTTTTACCCTCAAGCTCATAGAGGAGCATGCGGAGCCTCTCTTCGGCGTGCTTGCGCTCGGTAATGTCCTGCATGCTGACCAGCGCCATGGGTCGTCCCTTGATTTCCAGTCTTGTTGTCGAGAGGAGAAAAATTGTACTCTGTGCCTGTCTTTTATTCGAGAAGGACATGTTTATTTCTACCTCTTTGCAATCGCGGCCAGTTTCGATTGTGTTTAATGCGGTAAGGCGGAGCATGCATTCCCTGCAGAAAGGACCGAAGCCACAGCCTTTCGGGCTATCAAGGGCATGTATACAATTCAGAGCCTCCCCGCAACGCATGTTTATCGTC
>JAKQBZ010000015.1 GCA_029559435.1 Deltaproteobacteria bacterium
CAGGCAGCAGGACGTGGTCAGAAAGATGAAAAGGCTTGAAAACAGCAAGATCCCTCATGATACGAAGTACGAAGAGGTGTCAGGCCTGTCGCGGGAGGTCATAGAGCGGTTCACGAAGATACGCCCTCTTTCCCTCGGCCAGGCTTCCCGTATTCCGGGAGTTACCCCGGCGTCAATAACGGCGCTGATGGTACATTTTAAGAAGAAGGGGATACTGTGAAGAATAACGCGCAAGGGGTGATCGATGAGCATTGATAAGAATACGGAGTTCATTGCAACATATCTCAATGGCCAGGACGTCGATATCTTCGGGGCGGCCGATATGTCGCTTTACGACAAAGAGCTTGTTGCTATTGATGATTCTGTAAAGGAGGGGTTAACGTTTGCCGTATCTTTCGGCCTTGTACTGTCGAAAGGTATACTGGAGACGTTGACAGATGGGCCTACCCTCATCTACTTGCACCACTACCGGCAGCTCAATTACAGGCTCGACATGATCGGATACCTGCTTTCCCGCGAGATCGAGAGAAAGGGCTTCAAGGCAATGCCCTTTGCCGCATCGCAGCTTGTGGACTGGCAGAACCAGAGGGCGCACATCTCCCACAAAAAGGTTGGCGAGGTCGCAGGGGTTGGCTGGATAGGGAGGAACAACCTCCTGGTGCACCCGGTCTTCGGCGCGCAGGCGAGGTACAACACGGTGCTGACCGACATGCCGCTTAAGGCGGGCAAGCCGCTTGGGAGCGATTGCGGCCAATGCAGGGCCTGCGTCAGCGCATGCCCTGCGGGGGCGATCAAGGAGGAAAGGGAAAGCTTCGACCACCAGGGATGCTATGCTATGCTGAATAAATTCAGAAAGGAAAGAAATCTCGGCCACCATATCTGCGGGTTATGCATCAAGGCATGCAGGGGGGAACGATGAAGGCGCTCATCGCCCTTGAAGACGGCACGGTATTCGAAGGGAAGGGCTGCGGGATACGCGGCGAAAAAGAAGGGGAGATCGTCTTCAACACGAGCATGACCGGGTACCAGGAGATCATGACCGATCCCTCCTATAAGGGGCAGATCGTAACGATGACCTACCCGCTTATCGGCAACTATGGCGTCAACGATGACGATGTGGAATCGGGCGGCCCGAAGGTGGAGGGCTTTATCGTCAAGGAACTGAGCACGATAACGAGCAACTTCAGGGCAACGGACGACCTCTTCCATTATTTTGAAATGCACAACATCCTCGTGATCGAGGACGTGGACACGAGGGCCCTGACAAAACATCTGAGGGCCAGGGGCGTTATGAAGGGAATCATCTCGACAGTTGACCTGGACCGGGAAAGTCTTGTCAGGAAGGCAAGGGCATCGCGAGGCATTGTGGGCGTAGACCTGGTGAAAGAGGTAACATGCAAGGCGCCTTATGTGTGGGAGGAGGAGCGAGGTACGAGGAGCGAGGAACGAGGAACGAGGGGCGAGGAGCGAGGTGCGAAAAAAGGGGATTATAAAAATGACCAGCTGCGGTGCGTTGTTATCGATTACGGGGTGAAGATGAACATCCTGAGGATGCTGAAGAAGGTCGGCTGCCATGTCACGGTGGTGCCGGCGGATGAGAAGGCAGAGAGGATCCTGGCGATGAAGCCTCACGGGATCTTGCTCTCCAACGGCCCCGGCGATCCGGAAGGCCTTCCCTACGCCATCGAAGAGATCCGCAAGCTGATCGGCACAATACCCATATTCGGGATCTGCCTCGGCCAGCAGCTTCTCGGGCTTGCCTTCGGAGGGAAGACATATAAGCTGAAGTTCGGCCACAGGGGAGCAAACCAGCCGAACAAGGAGACGGGCACCGGAAAGGTCTATATCACCTCCGAGAACCACGGCTTCGCCGTAGATGTTGCATCAATCACAAAAGAGCCGGTGCGGGTCACCCACATCAATCTCAACGACAATACCGTTGAAGGGATCGAGCATGAGCTCTATCCCGTCTTTTCGGTGCAGTTCCACCCCGAGGCGTCTCCGGGGCCGCACGACGCGTACGGTCTCTTTGAGAAGTTTAAAGGAATGATGGAGAGCTACAGGAAAGGATCCTATGCCTAAGCGCAGCGATATAAAAAGCATCCTCATCATCGGGTCCGGGCCAATCGTAATAGGCCAGGCATGCGAGTTCGACTACTCCGGAAGCCAGGCCTGCAAGGCGCTCCGCGAGGAAGGGTACAGGGTCGTCCTCGTGAACAGCAACCCCGCCACGATCA
This sequence comes from Deltaproteobacteria bacterium, assembly GCA_029559435.1. GTDB lineage: Bacteria > Desulfobacterota > Syntrophorhabdia > Syntrophorhabdales > Syntrophorhabdaceae > UBA5609. Next base: position 2,238 of record JAKQBZ010000015.1, read on the forward strand.
TGACCGACCCTGACATGGCAGACCGGGTATACATAGAACCGCTTACCCCGGAGGTGCTGGAAGAGATAATCAGGATCGAACGGCCCGACACGGTGCTCCCGACGCTTGGCGGCCAGACAGGGCTTAACCTCGCCACTATTATTGCAGAGAGGGGGATACTGGAAAGGTATAACGTTGAGCTTATCGGCGCTGACTATAAAGCGATAAAAAAGGCCGAGGACAGGGAAGAGTTCAAGGCGGCGATGGTGAAGATAGGGCTTGAGGTCCCGAAAAGCGGCCTTGCCTACACCATGGACGACGCGAGAAATGTGGCAAAGGAGATCGGTTTTCCCCTCATCATCAGGCCAAGCTATACCCTTGGCGGGACCGGCGGCGCCGTTGCGTATAACGTGGAAGAATACGAGGCCCTTGCCCAGAGAGGGCTTGAAAGCAGCATGATCAGCGAGATCCTCATTGAGGAATCGGTCATAGGCTGGAAGGAATTTGAGCTCGAGGTCATGCGGGACAAAAAGGACAATGTTGTGATCATCTGCTCCATCGAGAACCTTGACCCCATGGGGATCCATACGGGAGACAGCATTACCGTGGCGCCTCAGCAGACCTTGAGCGACAAGGAGTACCAGGCTATGCGCGACGCATCCATCAGGATCATCCGTGAGATCGGCGTAGAGACGGGAGGCTCCAACATCCAGTTTGCCGTAAACCCTGACAACGGAAGGATGGTCGTGATAGAGATGAACCCTAGGGTATCGAGAAGCTCGGCGCTTGCATCGAAGGCAACGGGATTCCCCATTGCCAAGATCGCGGCGAAGCTCGCCGTCGGATATACCCTCGATGAGATCCCGAACGATATTACCAAAAAGACCCCGGCATCCTTTGAGCCCACCATCGACTACTGCGTAGTGAAGATACCGAGGTTTACCTTTGAGAAGTTCAGGGGCGCTGACGAGACATTGACGATCTCCATGAAGTCCGTGGGGGAAGCGATGGCCATAGGGAGGACGTTCAAAGAGGCCTTGCAGAAGGGTTTTCGCTCGCTTGAGACAGGCAGGTTCGGGATCGTCAACGACAGGCTCCCGGGCATTGAGGACCCGGAATTCCTCCGCCAGAAGCTGATCACCCCGAACAGCGAACGGGTCTTTTACATACGCCACGCCCTCAAAGCGGGCATGGGCGTCGAGGATGTCTACGGGCTCTCGGGAATAGACAGGTGGTTCATAAAAAATATACAGGAGATCGTGGAATGCGAAGGGGACCTTGGACAATGGGAAGGGAAAATCCCCGGGGAGCTTTTGCGGCGTTCAAAGAAGCTTGGCTTCTCAGACAGGCAGATCGGCGATCTCACAGGCCAGGGCGAGGAAGAGGTCAGGGCGCTCCGGCTGGAAAAGGGTATCAGGAGCGTCTTTAAGCTTGTCGATACCTGCGCAGCCGAGTTTGAGGCCTATACGCCTTATTACTATTCGACCTATGAACAGGAGGACGAATCAAGGATCTCAGGCAAAAAGAAGATCATGATCCTCGGCGGAGGGCCCAACAGGATAGGGCAGGGCATTGAATTCGATTATTGCTGCGTCCACGCGGCATTCGCGCTGAAAGAACTTGAATATGAGACGATCATGGTCAACAGCAACCCTGAAACGGTAAGCACGGACTATGACACCTCCGACAAGCTCTATTTTGAGCCTCTTACCTTTGAGAACGTGATGGATATCATCGAAAACGAAAAGCCCGACGGCGTGATCGTTCAGTTCGGCGGCCAGACGCCGCTCAACCTCGCCGTGCCGTTGAAAAAGGCAGGCGCCAGGATCATCGGGACGACGCCGGAGAGCATCGATGTCGCCGAGGACAGGGATAAGTTCAAGACGCTTTTAAAAAAACTTGACCTTATGCAGCCCGACAACGGGATCGCGACGTCTTTCGAAGAGGCGAAGGAGATCGCCGGCACAATAGGATACCCTGTCGTCGTGCGGCCATCGTACGTGCTGGGCGGCAGGGCAATGGAGATCGTCTACGGGGAGCAGGACCTTGAATCCTTCATGGAAAGGGCGGCGGAGGCCTCGCCGGAGCGCCCGATCCTTATCGACAAATACCTTGAAGACGCCATCGAGATCGACGTCGACGCAGTTGCCGACGGAGAGAAGGCCGTTGTGGCCGGCATTATGGAGCATATTGAAGAGGCAGGCATCCATTCCGGGGACAGCGCCTGCGCATTGCCCCCTTATTCCCTGAACGACGAGGCTATTGAAAAGATCAAGCTCTATACCTATCAGCTCGCGAAAGAGCTGAACGTGATCGGCCTCATGAACATCCAGTATGCGGTGAAGAATGACGTCGTCTATGTCCTGGAGGTAAATCCGCGGGCGAGCAGGACGATCCCCTTTGTCAGCAAGGCCACAGGGGTTCAGTGGGCGAAGGTTGCCGCAAAGCTTATGACCGGCCTGAAATTAAAGGACCTCGGCATCGAGCGTGAACCGGAGGTCAACCATATCGCCGTGAAAGAGTCTGTCTTTCCGTTTAACAGGTTTGCCGGTATTGACACGATCCTTGGCCCGGAGATGAAATCCACGGGCGAGGTGATGGGCATTGATCTTACCTTCGGGGCAGCCTTCTGCAAGTCGCAGCTGGGTGCAGGACAGGACCTCCCTTCTGAAGGCAACGTATTTGTAAGTGTGAAGAATAAGGACAAGAGGAACATCGTTTTTATTGCGAAGAAGCTATCCGATCTCGGTTTTAAGATCTGCGCGACGAAGGGGACAGGCAAAGTCCTCGTAAACAACGGGATGGAAGTACGGTTCATCAACAAGGTATCAGAAGGAAGGCCGCACATAGTTGATATGATAAAGAACGGAGAGATCCGCTTTGTCATCAATACGCCCAGCGGAAGAAACCCGAAAATGGATGAGGTGCTCATCCGGGCGAGCGCCGTCCAGTACAGGATTCCCTACACAACGACCCTGTCAGGCGCCCAGGCAGTCGTCAACGCCATTGAAAGCATGAAGAAGGGGACTATTACAATAAAGGCGCTGCAGGATTACTACACAAGCAGCTGACAGCACACAGCTTTCAGCTCTCAGCAAAGCGAAATCCTAAATCCTAATATCGAAATTCTAAACAAATTCAACTGTTCAAAATTCAAAGCACAATCAGCATGTATTTATTTTGAACATTTAATATTTGTATTTTGATATTGTTTAGAGTTTGGTGCTTAGGATTTCGTGCTTGGTTTTGCTGTGTGCTGAAAGCTGTGGGCTGTCAGCTTATTTTACGTCTTTCAACTTTCTCTTGATGATCTTGCCCTTGTCTTTGGGAAAATCGGTTTTGATGTAAACGCTCTTCTGGAAGACCTTTTCTATGGTGCCTTCCATCTCTTTCTTCGCAAAGG
>JAKQBZ010000203.1 GCA_029559435.1 Deltaproteobacteria bacterium
CTTTGCCGATATGCCAGTGCCTGTCGACCCTGCTCCCGGCGCCAGTTGAAGAGTCGTTGAGATGGAAGAACATGATCTTCCCTTTGCCGATACTGCCCTCAATGTCGCCTATCAATCCGTTCCATACCCTCTTCCGCCTGATGTCATATCCTGACTGGAAGAGGTGCGCCGTATCGAGACATAAAAAGACCTTGTCCTTTCTGGCAATCCCCCCGTATATCCCTGCAAGCTCATCGATATTCTTCCCGATGCTTGACCCCTGGCCCGACGCATTCTCGAGAAGAACCTGTATGTCGAGCCCCTCCAGCACCCTGTTGACAGCCTGAGCCGCCATCGCGATCCCCTTCTCTTTCTCTTCTCTTGAGCCGCAGTGAACGACGATCGCGGGGATGCCAAGCCGGCAGCATAGCCCCGCCTCATGGGCAAAGCCCTTCATGTGCCGTTCGTCCCCGTCGATCTTCGCGAGGTTCGGCAAATAGGAAAGGTGGGCAAATACAGGGATCTCAGACGACAACCTCTTAAAGGCCTCAACCTCTTCATCCCGCCACGACTTCTGCGCCCAGGAACGGGGATTTTTGACGAATATCTGGACAACCTCGCAGCGCAGCCTCTTCGCCTCCCTGCGTGCATCATCAAATCCGCCCGCAATGGATATATGAAAACCGATCTTCGTCACAACCTCTGCGTTTCATCATATCACGCAAACTGCATAAGGGTAAATACTAAGCAATTACCCATGCCGCGCTGCGCGCGGCACCCTCGAAGAATAAAAAATTTTGAATTTTGAACATTTGCATTTGTTTAGGATTTAGAAATTCGGATTTAGTATTTATTCTAAAGAATATGCGCCCGGCAACCGAAAACAGAGATACGAGACGGTATAGTTATACGCGGGTTATACAAAAAACTTGCAAATATCATGAGAAAAATGCACAATAATTCCAATATGGAAAAAGAAAAAGATCTCATAGGCATCATAGTCGGAGGCGGCCCTGCTCCCGGCATCAACGGCGTTATCAGCGCAGCTACGATCGAAGCCATAAACCAGGGGAAGAAGGTCGTAGGGCTCATCGGCGGGTTCAAGAGCCTTTTTGAGGGCCAGATGAATGTCATGCCCCTCACGATCGACGGCGTTTCGAGGATCCACGCTGCCGGAGGCTCTATCCTCCGCACCTCCCGCGACGCCCCCGATAATGCAAAGGCAAAATTCAAGGTCCTCATGTCAACGCTGAAGAAGATCGGCATAAAGTACCTTATAACCATCGGCGGCGACGGCACCCTCTATATGGCAAACTGGATCGAGAGAGAGGCAAGGGGCTCTGTCAGCGTCGTCCACACGCCTAAGACGATCGATAACGACATACCTTTGCCGGGCGGATTTTCAACGTTCGGCTTTCAGACGGCGAGGCATGTGGGCGTTTATATCGTCAACAACATAATGGAAGATGCCCGCACGATGGGGCGATGGTATTTCATTACGACGATGGGAAGGCATGCAGGCCACCTGGCCCTGGGGATGGGGAAGGCCGCCGGCGCCACGATCTCTCTCATACCGGAAGAGTTCGGGAACGGCAAGCTCTCTTTTAAAAGGGTGGCAGATACCCTGACGGGATCGATCATCAAACGGCTATCCATGGACAGGGACTTCGGCGTGGCCATACTGGCGGAAGGCATCTCCGAAATGTTCGACCCTGAGGAGCTGAGCCGTTATGAAGACGTGATAAAGAACGAAAAAGGGGAGCTGAAGCTTTCCGAGATCCAGCTCGGAAGGCTGCTCAGGAGCTTTGTCAATGAGACGTTGAGGTCAATGGGCATCAAGACCGACATCTTCGAGAAAAAAATCGGCTATGAGCTGAGGGCTGCCAACCCTGTTCCCTACGATGTCGAATATACGAGGAACCTCGGGTACGGCGCTGTCCGCTACCTCCTGAAAGGCGGCACAGGGGCCATGATCGTCTCTTATGAAGGGAATTTAAAACCGGTGCCTTTTGTTGAGATGGTGGATTACTGCACCGGCAAGATAAAGATCAGGAAGGTGGATATCAACACAGAGACCTATGAGGTTGCGAGAAAATATATGATCAGGCTCGAGAAGGAGGACTTCCAGGGCGACCGCCTGAAGAATCTTGCCAGGGTCGCCAATATGGAACCGGCAGATTTTAAAGCGCGCTTCGAGTACCTGGTGTCCGGCAACCCCTACTGACATGACGCATCCCTCTCATGAGGCAGGGCATGTATCGGGCCATACGGGCTGAACAATGATGTACGACGAAAAACAAAAGCTCCGCGAAGTTCTCAATATCGGGCTCGACGTGACCCAGACAAAGGATATCGATATCCTTCTCGAAAGGATCCTCACCAAGGCGCGGTATTTGACAAACGCTGATGCGGGATCGATCTATATCAAGGAAGCCGACACCCTGAAATTCAAATACACACAGAACGATACGCAGCAGAAAAGGCTGCTGCCGGGCAAGAAGCTTATCTATTCAACCTTTTCGATCCCCGTAAACAGCAAATCCATATCGGGGTACGTTGCCAACACAGGTTCGATGCTGAACATAAAGGACGTATATAATTTGGGCGGCGGCGTTCCCTACTCTTTTGACCAGTCGTACGACCAATTGACCGGCTACAGGACACAATCGGTCCTCACCTTTCCGCTCAAAACACACAATGATGAGATCGTCGGCGTCCTTCAGCTGATCAACGCAAAAGACAGCGCAGGCAACATCATCCCCTTTTCAGGCGACGACGAGCCCTATATCATGCATTTTGCCAACAACGCTGCAATCGCCATAGATCGGGCCATGATGACCAGGGATATCATCCTGCGGATGATAAAGATGGCCGAGCTGCGGGACCCTATGGAGACAGGCGCCCATGTCAACCGCGTGGCGTCATACGCTGTGGAGGTCTACGAGGCATGGGCGAGGGCAAAGGGGATCGACGAGGATATGATCGAAAAGAACAAAGACGTCCTGAGGATGTCGGCAATGCTCCACGACGTCGGCAAGGTAGCTATCACGGACCTGATCCTCAAGAAGCCCGCCCGCCTTGACAATGATGAGTACGACGTAATGAAACAGCACACCTTCCTCGGCGCCCAGCTGTTCTCCAACATGCGGTCAGACTTTGACGAAGCGGCGTTCATCGTTGCCCTCAACCACCATGAAAGATGGGACGGACATGGATATCCCGGGCACATCGATCTGCATAGCGGCGAGCCGCTGCAAGGGCATACGGACCAATCAGGAAAGGCGGTGGGCAAGGTCGCCGACGAGATCCCTCTCTTCGGCCGGATCGTGGCCATCTCCGATGTATATGACGCGCTCTCCTCGCGGAGGTCCTACAAGGAGACCTGGGAAGAATCGAGGGTCCTCGATACCCTTGTGCAAGAGAGGGGGAAGCACTTCGATCCCGAGATAGTGGACACCTTTACCTCCATACTCGACGTCATCCGCAACATCGCCCACCAGTACCCCGATAAGGGAGAATAACCAAACACCAATAACCAAGCTCCAATTAATCGTCAACACCCAATATTCAATCACCAAACAAAGACCTGCCTGTATTTTTCCCCGTTTGGGTATTCGGTCATTGATTATTGGGTATTAATTGGTGATTGATGTTTGGTTATTGGTGATCGTTTCAGACGTAGACCCTCGTGACCCTTTTTGATATCTTGCACAGGATCTCGTAGGGGATCGTTCCGGCGCACTCTGCGATCTCGTCAGCGGTTATCGTCGATGTCCCGTCATGTCCCAGGAGCACCGCCTCGTCCCCCGCCGCTGCGTTAGGAAGGTCTGTGATGTCGGCAAGGAACCAGTCCATGCAGATCCTTCCAACAATATTGCACCTCTTCTCTTTTATCAGCACTGAGCCCCTGTTGGAAAGCGCTCTCGGGTAACCGTCTGCATATCCCACGGGTATACAGGCAATGCGCGTTCTGCCGGTGGTGGTAAAGGTCCTCCCGTAGCTGAGGGGGCTTCCCGGCGGAAATTCCCTTATCAGCGCGACCTTCGAAACAAGCCTCATAACCTGCCTGACGTGCAGCTTCTCAGCGAGCTCTCTCGCAGGATGCGAACCATAGAGGCTTATCCCGACGCGTATCATATCAAAATATCCCTCAGGATAGTTCGTAATGGCCCCGCTGTTGGCCATGTGGGCTATTTTCGGGGCTACACCCCCTTCTCTCATCGCCCTCAGGGACTTTTCGAAGATCCTTATCTGGTTAAGCCCGTATTCATCGCGCACCTCCGACGATGAAAAGTGGCTCATGCAGCCTTCTATCTCAATATGAGGCATCTCCTTCATTGCCCTGACGACATGCGGCACTTCCTCGGGCCGGAAGCCGAGCCGTCCCATCCCCGTGTCCACCTTGATGTGGACCTTCATCGTCTTCCCGCTGCGGAAGCTTTTGCCTTTCAGCCTCTCCATCATGCCGGCATCATAGATGACCGGCTCAAGATCATATTCATAGAAAGGCTCTTCCATATCCCAGGGCAGCATCCCGCCCATAACGAGGATGGGGCTTCTGATGCCTGCCTTCCTGAGCTCCATCCCTTCCTCTATGTTGGCTACCCCCAGGTAGTCAACGCCGTTCTCTTCAAGCCTCCGGGACACCTGCACTGCGCCATGGCCGTAAGCATCTGCCTTCACGACACAGAGCACCTTTACGTTGTGCGGAACCCCTGCCCTGATCGTCTTGTAATTTTCTTCGAGGATGCCGAGGTCTATATATGCAACAGCCCTCATGACAAAAGCCCCTTAAAGACCCTTTCGCAGGCTTCCACCGTTTTTGTCATCTCTTTATCTCCGTAAGAGAGGGTAACGAATGAGGCTTCGAAGGGGCTTGGCGCAAAAAATATCCCCTCCTCCAGCATTCTTTTAAAGAACCTCTCGTAGATCATCCGGTTTGCCGCACTCGCCGACTTGTCATCGCGGACATCGTGTTCTGTAAAGAATCCCGTGAACATTCCGGTAGCGCTGTTGACGGTATAGGGAATCCCTTGCCGTTTCGCTATTCCCAGTATGGCGAAACGGCAAGGGATTCCCAGTATGGCGGCCTTCAGCGCATCCACCCGTTCACCCATCATCGCATATACCTCCGGGTGTTCCTTCAGGTACGTAAGCACGCAGATTCCCGCCCGGACAGCAACGGGGTTTCCGGACAATGTGCCTGCCTGGTAGACCGCGCCAAGGGGCGCAAGGCATTCCATGATCTCTTTCCTGCCGCCGAAGGCGCCGATAGGAAACCCGCCGCCGATGATCTTTCCGAGGCAGGTGATGTCAGGCTTGATGCCGTATATATGCTGGGCGCCGCCGTAAGCAACACGGAACCCTGTTATCACCTCGTCAAAGATAAGCAGTATCCCGCGGTCCCTGCATATCCTTTCCAGCCCTTTGAGAAAACCATTCTCAGGAAGTACCACCCCCATATTCCCCATTATAGGCTCAACAATAACGCAGGCAATATCCCGGTTTCCTTCCACGATGGCCCGGACGCTCTCAATATTGTTGAATTCGGCTATGAACGTATATCTTGCGAGGTCAGGGAGGATGCCTTCGCTGTCGGGTATGCCGAACGTGGCGAGGCCCGAGCCTGCCTTTACGAGAAGGCTGTCGAGGTGGCCGTGGTAGCACCCTCTGAACTTGACAACGCCGCCCTTCCCTGTAAAGCCCCTCGCGAGGCGTATGGCGCTCATCGTTGCCTCTGTGCCCGAGCTTGTAAGCCTCACGAGCTCAATGGAAGGAAACGCCCCGGTGATAAGCTTCGCCATCTCGATCTCGTAGGGATGACAGGCGCCGTAGCTCGTCCCGTCCTCGATCGCCTGCTTCACCTCACCGTTGACGCCGTCGTCGGCGTGGCCGAGGATGATCGCGCCCCACGAGGCCACATAATCGAGATAGCTGTTCCCGTCAACATCGTAGAGGTATGCCCCCTTTCCTCTCTTTACGTAAAACGGCTCGTCATGGACGGACAAAAAGGCCCTGACCGGGCTGTTCACGCCGCCCGGCATATATCGTACCGCCTGCCCGTACAGATCGTGGGATCCCTTTCTATTCATGGTGAACGCTGAAGGATATTTTTTTGAACTCCCGCTTGCTGAAGAAGATCTGAAAGTCTTTGATGCCGGTCCTCTCCGATATCTCCCTTACTGCATCGGTACAGTCCTGCAACCTTTTCCCGTGTATCATGGTAAAAAGGTTGTAATCCCAGTACCCGCCCCTGTCCCTTTCGTAGCAATGGCTTACCTGGGGGAAGGAAGACATGATCCTGCCTGCCCTTTCGGTGTCGTCATCTGCGGCGCGCCAGACCACCATTGCGTTATGCGTATAGAGCGCCTTTCTGTGATAGAGGACTGCGGCAACGCGCCGCACCGCGCCCTCGGCCCTCAAGCGCTTCAGCGTATCGATAAGGCCTTTGCCTTCCACCTCCATATGCTTTGCCATCTCATCGTATGGTTTCTCGACGATAGGGAAATCGTGGGGCATCCTTTCCAGGATCTTATACATTGTTCTATTTTGACATATCCACGAAAGCCTTTTCAAATAAAAAGCGCCGGCTGACAGCTCATAACAAAAAAAGGCTTTACTTTAAACCAAAGAATATGTAATTTCATTATCTGGTTATTGCGCAATTTTGATCAGGAGCAACAACATGGTAAAACCGGCATCAAGAGTAGAGAAGATACCTCCCTACCTCTTTGCGAGGATCGACAAGAAAAAAGAGGAGGCGAGGCAGAAAGGGGTCAACATCATCGACCTCGGCATCGGTGATCCCGATATCCCGACGCCGGTGAATATCATTCAAAAGATGCAAGAGGCCACCGAAGATTCGAGGAACCACAGATATCCAAGCTATGAAGGCATGCCGGCGTTCAGAAAAACGGTCGCAGACTGGTATCTGAGGAGGTTCGGCGTCAGGCTCAACCCTGCCAATGAAGTGGTCACCCTCATCGGCTCAAAGGAAGGTATCGCCCATATGCCCCTGGCATACGTGGAAAGCGGCGACGTGGTTCTTGTCCCTTCGCCGGGGTATCCTGTATACAAGATCTCGACCCTTCTGTGCGGCGGCACCCCGTACATAATGCCGCTCAGGGAAGAGAACGGCTACCTGCCACAATTTGAGGACATACCGGAAGAGGTCCTGCAAAAGGCTAAAATACTTTTTATCAATTATCCGAATAATCCGACCGGCGCCTGCGCTGAAGACCTGTTCTATAAAAAGGCGCTCGACGTTGCAAAAGAACATGATATCCTTCTCTGCCATGATGCTGCATACAGCGAAATAGCATATGACGGTTACATGCCGAAAAGCATCCTGGAGTTCGACACGGAGAAAAGATATTCCGTTGAGTTCCATTCCCTCTCCAAGACATACTGCATGACCGGCTGGAGGATCGGGTTCGCCGTGGGGAATGCCGATGCGATATACAGCCTCGGCAAACTGAAAACCAACATAGACTCGGGCGTATTCCAGGCGATCCAGTATGCCGGGATAGAGGCCATGACAGGGGATCAGAGCTCCTTAGACGACCTAAAAAAGAGGTTCCAGCAAAGAAGGGACATTGTCGTCGACGGTCTTCTTTCCATCGGGATCAAGGTCGCGAAACCCCGCGCCACGTTCTACATCTGGGCAAAGGTGCCGAAAGGGTACACGTCGGAGAGTTTCTGTGAAAAGCTCATCGAAAAGACGGGGGTCGTCGTCACCCCCGGCAACGGGTTCGGAGAAGAAGGCGAAGGGTACTTCAGGATATCCATAACGACCAGCGAAAAGAACATCCGCGAGGCGATCCGCCGCCTGAAGACGCTGAAATTATAACCGCAAACAACAAACATCAACCGATGGACCAATTATCGATGGTCGATATTCGATAATCGTTGGCAGCAACTCAGAAATTCCCTGTTGGCTATTGCTCTTTTCCCCCCACGACGATCTCGGGGATGCGGAGCGTGGGCTGGGCGTCGGATACGGGCACTCCCTGGCCGTCCTTGCCGCAGGTGCCGATGCCGAAGCCGAGGTCGCTGCCCACCATATCGATCCCCTGGAGGACCTTCAGGCCGTTGCCCATCATCGTCGCGTTCTTTATCATGGGCCCGACCTTGCCCTTTTCGATGAGATAGCCCTCCGATATCTCGAAGACAAAGTCTCCCCTCACCGTATCGACCTGTCCGCCGCCCATCTTCACCACAAAGACGCCGTCGTCTACAGACGCGATTATTCCGGCGGGATTATCTGTGCCAGGAAGGATGATCGTGTTGCTCATCCGGGGGATAGGCCTGAACCTGAAGGATTCGCGCCTGCCGTTCCCCGTTGATCTCATCCCGTACCGCATTGCATGGAAGCGGTCAAAAAGGTAGTTCTTCAGGATGCCGCTTTCAACAAGTACGGTCCTTTCGGACGGCACCCCCTCATCGTCATAGGCATAGGTCCCCCTCATATACGGCAGGGTCTTGTCATCGACTACGCTGACAAGGGTTGAGGCGATCTTTTTCCCGAGCATCTCCTTGTAGCAGGAGAGCCCCTCCATGGCAAGGTCTGCCTCAAGCCCGTGGCCGATCGCCTCATGGATCATCGTACCGCCTGCCTCTGATCCGAGGACGACCGTTTTTGTCCCCATCGGGGCCTCCACGGCTGCGAGAAGCCCGCTCAGCCTTTTCGCCGTTTTCCTTGCCAGCATTTCAATGGCCTCGTCGGTGAAAAACTCAAAGCCATAAAAACCGCCTATCGCCTCATATGCGGTCTGCATCTCGCCGTTGTCTTCGCCGACAATAAAAAGGGTCAGAACGACCTGCCTGCGGCTGTCTTCAATCCCTGCCCCCTCGCTGGTAAAAAGCCTGATATCCTGGCTTGTGTCCCGGTACATCACCCGCGCCTGCCTGATCTTCGGCTCCATCTTCCTCACCATCGACTCCAGGCCCTTGACCATGGAGATCTTCTTCCCCATATCGACCGCCTCGGGGTCAACGGCAATTGCAAAGGGATACTCTGCACTGGTATGCCTGTCCCGCCTTACGGCCTTCCCTTTCCCTTCCCCCGAAAACCTCCGCAATTCCACGGCGAGCTCCACGAGGCGTTTTTCCTCGAAGGAATTCGTCGTAGCATAGAACGTCTTCCAGGGATGGATAACGCGGATGCCGACCCCCTTGTCAACGCCCTTTTCGAGCTTCTCTATCCTTTCCGACTCGAGCTGTATGTGGGTGTACCTCTTCTCCTCGGCAAATATATCGCCGTAGAGGCTGTCCCCTCCCATCAGGGCATTCAGGATATTTGTCTCATCGAACATCATCAACCTCCCGCAGCGTGATTCCGTAGTTCGCCATATCCGCTACGATCCCGATCACAGCGCCTTCGAAACCCGAAGGATAGATCAGCTCTATAAGGCCCTTATCCCCGTCGAGGACAGAGAAGACCCCCACATCTTCGTAGGACTCAAGGATCGCCTTGAAGAACCCTATCCCTTCCCTGTTGATAATATACCGTCTCGTCCTTTCCATGATCCTTTAGCTGTCAGCTTTCAGCAATCAGCTCTCAGCAGATAAAGATAATTTGCACAGTTCATGGCTCATAGCAATACTTAAAATAAGTACGAAAAGCTTTTGCTGTTTACTATGTTCCCGTAGTTGCTGATCGCTGATAGCTGTGTTTAACTGTTCATTTGCTGCTCAGCATCTCCACGAACGCCTCTACCCTGAGCTTCGTCCTCGTGTCGAGCGTCCGCGGCAGGTCGCCCTCGACCGTAAGGATCGGCACCCCGATGGCCTCCCTGAGGATCACGTCCTCTATCGCCCGGAAGCAGAACGCCTGCACATAATGGATGATGCCTTTGACATCCCTCCTCCCGATCTCCTCCTTTATGTCTGCCAGCCTGGCAAAGACGCCGTAAGGATAGGTATAGGAGAGGTAGCGCTCCACAATATCATTCGCATCAAAGGGAAGCGAGAACTGCCTCTGCGTCTCGTTATACACAACATGGCCCCCGACGCTGCCGATGAATTCGTACAAATCGAGCAGTATGGGCGGAACCCCGATGTACCCGATGTTGACCCCTTCAATGCCCTGCCGGGCCTCAGCCTCTTTCAAAAATTCCTCCGCCATACGGCGATATTCCCTGTAATCGCCGAGCATATCGGATGCCCTGACGAGCCACAGGTGGTTCTCGGCGCCCGTCACCAGCCTTTCCTTCCAGGTCATCCTGTCGATCAGGGCAAGGTTAGACCGCACGCCCTCTATCTCCTCTTCGACACGGGCAAGGGCCTCCCTCTCCACAACCAGTTCCCTCATGAGCTTTTCGACCTCCCTCGCGAGAGCCTCTTTATCCCTGTCGTATGGATAGGAAAAAGGGATCGTTCTTATCCCCTTGTGCCGAAGTATCTCCGCCAGCGCCTGCGTGTTGCTGCAGTCGCCCTCCATGACGGTTATGACTGCATCGACGGCCTTTTCCATGACGACGCCGTAGATACCTTTTATCCAGTTGCACATGCTCTTGGGGAATCCGTCCCGCTCAGCCCTTTCGATATAGCGCATCGGTTCCGGGTCGGCAATAAAGATATTATTGAGGTCGCAGGGGGTATGCCCTCCTGCGAATATCACCTCAACCGGTATGGTCGTTGTAAAGCCGATGGTCCCGCTCACTGGCTGCCCTCATCCATGGAATTCAGCAATGCGTACATAGCCTTGAACTTCTCCGGCGCGATCTCTTCAGCCCGTACGGAAGGGAGGAAGCCCATTGACGCGTAAAGAGATGTCGTCTTTTCCTCGCCATACCGCCTGACGAGCGCCTGGCGCAGGTGCTTCCTCTTGTGCTCGAAGCATGCCTTGATAAAACCGGCCATGTCTTCATCCACATCGTTCCCGTCATTTCTGAAGATCATCGCCACATAGGCGCTTTCTACCTTCGGGGGAGGTATAAAAAGACCGGGCTTAAGATACAGGAGGATCTTTGTCCCGGCAACCAGCTGGCAGATAACCGACAATGCCCCGTAAGACCTGTTGAAAGGCTTGCTCGCTATGCGCTCTCCGATCTCCCGCTGCACGGTAAGGTGTGCGCTTTTGATCACCGGCCTCTCCCCGATCAGTTTGAACAGGATCGGCGCCGTGATCTTGTAGGGAATATTTGCAACAACTTTTATGCCTTTCCCGGCGCTGAACTGAGCAAGGGGAATGTCGAGAACGTTGCCGTATATGACCTTAAGGTTCTTATTTTGATCGGCTAAAGGGTCAAGATAGTTTCGAAGCGATGTATCCAGCTCGATCGCGTAGACATGCCCCGCCTTCTCAACAAGGGCCTTCGTAAGGTCGCCGTGGCCTGCCCCTATCTCGACAACAACGTCATCTTTCCCTACCTGTGCAAGGCTCACCATCTTTTTCAGGATATTTTTGTCTTTGATAAGATGCTGTGAGAGGCTCTTTTTCAACATTTCATAAAGCCTGGAAGGGCCATCCTTGAAAATGCCTTCGCGTCCAGCGGTGAAACGATCCCCCTCCGAAGGTAGTAATGTCCGAGCAGGGCAACCATGGCGCCGTTGTCAGTACAGAACCCCGGCGAAGAGAACATGACAGCCAGGCCCCCTTCCTTGCCCCTTTCCTGGAACACTTCCCGCAGCCTTCCGTTGGACGCCACCCCGCCGCCTACAACGACCCTCGGTATTCCGGTCTTTTTTACCGCCCTTAATGTCTTCTGAAAAAGCACATCGATGACCGCTTCCTGAAAGGAAGCAAGAACATCGGCGATATTCTTTTCATCGATGCGGTGGTGCTTTGCGTAGTTGATGAAGGCGGTTTTTAGTCCGCTGAAGCTGAAATCGCAGGTATTG
The DNA here is from genome assembly GCA_029559435.1 of Deltaproteobacteria bacterium. GTDB lineage: Bacteria > Desulfobacterota > Syntrophorhabdia > Syntrophorhabdales > Syntrophorhabdaceae > UBA5609. The sequence continues at coordinate 11,824 of JAKQBZ010000203.1, forward strand.
TCATCCATCATGGGCCTCGGGAACATCACGTGGTCTTTTTTGCCCTTCCTGGAATACTCTTCAATGATCCTCCCGCCGGGATACCCGATAGCAAGGTATTTTGCGATCTTGTCAAAGGCCTCTCCTGCCGCGTCATCCTTCGTAGTGCCCAGGACGCTGTACCTGCATGGCTCGTCTATTCGGATGATCATGGTGTGCCCTCCTGATACGACAAGGGCGATGAAGGGGAGATCAACGTCCCTCTCGAGAAAGATGCTCATCGCGTGGGCCTCGATATGGTTTACCCCGATCAGGGGCTTTTGCAGTGAGCAGGCCAGCCCTTTGGCAAAACAGAGCCCGATAAGTACGGAGCCGATAAGCCCCGGCCCTGCCGTAACGCTGATCGCGTCGAGGTCGCGGTAATCAGCCTTCCCCTCCCTCAGCGCCTCCTTTGCGATAATGTCGATAAATTCCAGATGCTTCCGCGAGGCGATCTCTGGCACCACGCCCCCAAAAACAGCATGGAGGTCCACCTGGCTGGACACAACGTTGGAAAGGATCTCTTTCTCATCCCTGAGAAGCGCAACAGAGGTGTCGTCGCAGGAGGTATCTATGCCGAGAATTAACACAGCAGTTCAGCCTTCAGCTATCAGCTCACAGCTCACAGCAAACAGCAAAGACGAACCGGTTTTGTGCTCTTGCCATGAGCTATGAGCTATTTCAATTTGCTGGCGGCTGGCGGCTGGCGGCTGGCGGCTGATAGCTGATAGCTGTCCTTTCATATCTCCTGCCAGCTTATCTTGATCTTTCCTTTCGCCCGCATCTCTGTCAGGAACGACGAAAAGAATTCCTCCCGGTTTTTTGCCGTGAAGTACCGCGTGTAGCTCTCCTTTTCCTTCTGCCATTCCTTTGTGTCAGGGAACCTTTCATCTTTAAATGAAAAGACATAGAACCTCCCTGCGATCTCGACGGGCCGTTCATAGAGAGGTTTTTTCTTTGAGAGGGTCAGCAGGTCTGCATTTTCTTTCGGTACATCGCCGATGCCCCTGATGCTGCGCGTATTGCGCGTTATGAAGCCGGTTTCTTTCCCGCCGCTTATGGATTTTCGCCCGATGGCATCTTCAGCGGCCAGCTTTGCCAGGTTCTTCGACCTCTCCTCAATGAGCCTTTCCTTTATCGTCGCCAGGACAACGCCCTTGTCGAGGGGCTTTCCCTCCTGCACATCGATCAACTGAAATATGTATGATGTGCCGCCTTCCCGCACCGGCAGCGTTATGTCACCTTTTTTCAGCCCCCTGAGCCAGTCGCCGATTTTCAAATTTTTCAGTCGCTTCATGGCCTCGCTTTCCTTCATCATGCCGAGGTCAACGACATTTAATCCTTTTTGTTTCCCGTACCGGTCAATCTCCTTTTCCTTCAGGAGGTCCATATAGGCCGCATCGTCTTTTACAGGGCTTTTTTCGTCAATCACAAGATATTTCAGGTGGTAGGCGCTTTCGCTCCTGTGGCTTCCCTTTTCCTTTTCGTAAAGATCGAAGAGCTCTTTCTCGCTGACCTCAACCTTGCCCCTGAACGTCGACGGATCAAAGATGGCGTAAGAAAGATTGACCATTCCCTTCTCTTTTACATAGCCTGCCCATATATCGGCCTCGCTGAAAAATGTTCCGTTGTCTCTGATAACATTCGCCGCCTTTTGAATAAGCATGTTGTTCCTCTCGGCCGCTTCGAACTTTTTCGGGTCTATGTTGCTCCTCTGGAGAACGGCAATGTACAATTTTTCATCGAACTTTCCTTCCCGCTTAAAGGCATCGATCCCCTGGATATGTTCGAGGAACTCCTTATCGGTGACCGACAGACCAAGCTCATCCGCCGTGATCAGCAGCACGTACCTGTTAACGATCTCGTCCTTCACCTTTTCTTTCAGCTTGAGCTCCTTCAACAGGTTCTCGTCAAGCTTTTCCCTGTATATCATCCTGTAGAACTCCAGCGTCTTGTTGTAGGCCTCCTGGTATTCTGTCGCATCGACCTTATAAGGGCCTATTTCTGCCACTACCCGTTCCCTGTCGCGGAACGAACCCACACCCCAGAAGATGAATACCACGATGATCAATCCGAACATGGCCTTGACCATATAGCCCGTCGCGTGCTTTCTCATGAATTTCAGCATTAAAGCTCCTTAGAATCTATTTACAATCTATTGATTTCAACTAATTAAAATAGTATATTGAAACTGTTTTTTCAATATCTTATATTTTTCAAAGAAGGGACAATAAATGCTTGAGTCGGTATTCGGCTTCATTTCAAAGGATTTGGCAATAGATCTCGGTACTGCAAATACGCTGGTATATGTAAAAGGTCGGGGGATAGTGTCCAACGAACCGTCTGTCGTCGCGGTCCATAAGGATTCGAGGGGCACAAAAAAGGTCATTGCTGTAGGAGAAGAGGCAAAGAAGATGCTCGGCAAGACGCCGGGAAACATCGTTGCGATCAGGCCCCTCAAGGATGGCGTCATAGCAGACTTCGAGATCACGGAGGCGATGCTCAAATACTTTATCCAGAAGATCCATAACAAAAAATCCTACGCTAGGCCAAGGATAGTCATATCAATACCTTCCGGCATCACGCCCGTCGAAAAGAGGGCCGTTAAGGAATCGGCAGAGTCTGCCGGCGCCAGGGAGGTCTATCTCATCGAAGAGCCGATGGCAGCGGCGATCGGCGTCGGGCTTCCAATAACGGAGCCGAGCGGCAACATGATCGTTGACATCGGCGGCGGCACAACTGAGGTCGCTGTCATCAGCCTTGCCGGCATCGTTTACTGCAACTCGGTGAGGGTGGCCGGCGACAAGATCGATGAGGCGATCATCCAGTATGTAAAAAGGAAATATAATCTCCTTATCGGGGAAAGGACCGCCGAGATGATCAAGATCAACATAGGCTC
>JAKQBZ010000207.1 GCA_029559435.1 Deltaproteobacteria bacterium
CATTCATTTTCCCCTCCCTCCTTATGCAAAACTCTGCCTTATTTTTTATTTTTTTAAACCCTACATTTAAACCCAAACAGCGGCCTTAAGTCAATAAATTTATACCGGGCTCCCTCTTTAAACCAGCGAACAGCAGACAGCTTACAGCTTTCAGCTAAAACAAAAAAGGCTTTATGCTGATGGCTGATGGCTGATGGCTGATGGCTTCTCAACCGCGAAGCGTATTGCTTGCACCCTTATATTCGGCAACCATGACCCTGAGGCTGTTAACCCTGTTCTTCCAGCCTTTAAGATATTTTCCGAATACCTCTGGCCTCAGGGTGGCAAGCCGCACATACCGCTGCTCCCTCAGCCTCAGATAGGTATCCACATCTCCCCGGGATTGCCCGAGGATCTTTTTTGCCATAGCGGGGCTGTTGACATAGGTGTCAAAATGTACCATGCAGAGCGGAAAGGGCAGGTCTTTTGCCCCTGATTTATCCCATATCTTTCGATAGATCATCTCAACCTCCGCCTTTGTTATATTCTTTATGTTGCCCTTGTACCCGAGTTCCCGGGCCGTGGATTGCAGTATCCCGTATCGCGATGATTCTTTTCCCCCGTCCTCATGCACGTAGCGGCTGCCTTCTTTCGCAAGGACAAAATTGAGGCACTCCGTGAACCTCTGGCCCTCATCGGCAGGCATTGTGCCGGACGCATCCGCCAGGTCCCTTCGGAAAGGTATCCCCTGCAGCGCCTTCTGCTCTTTCTTGTCCATGGACTTCCGCAAAAGCTCGTTAAAGTGAAGGTTGCCGGCCCTGTTCAACGCCGTCAACCGCCCGCTCCTCTCGACGGTACGCATTCTCTGCGATACTATAATGGAATTGACAAGGTCTAAATAGGATGCCATCGAAGATTATTTTTGCAACATCTGTGCCAGTATCCGAATCACCTTTATTTTACAATGGATGGGGCTGTAACGGCTTAACGACGGGGTATGCAGGGCAGTAAATATGTCGGAAAAATGACACACGGAAGAAGCTTTCAGCAGACAGCTTACAGCTCACAGCTAAAACAAAAAAAGACTTTAGCTGATAGCTGTTAGCTTGAGAATGGGTTTCTCAGGATGATCGTGCTTTCTCTTTCGGGGCCTGTTGATATGATGTCGATGCGCGCGCCGGTCAGCTCTTCAAGCCTCTTGAGGTACTTCTTCGCATTCTCGGGAAGGTCTTCATATTTTTTGACGCCTCGGATGGACCGGTTCCACCCATCGAGCTGTTCATATTGCGGTTCGCACCGGTAGTAGTCCTGGATATCCATAGGCGGCTGGGAATAAAGCCGTTTGCCGATCTTGTATGCAACGCAGACATTGATCTTTTCGAAGGTATCAAGGACATCGAGCTTCATCAGGGCCAGCCCTGTGACGCCGTTCAGCTTCACCGCCCTCTTGACGATCACCGCGTCAAACCATCCGCATCTTCTGGGCCTCCCGGTCGTTGCCCCGAACTCATCGCCTATCTTCCGCATCAGCTCGCCTTCAGGGCCTGCCAATTCTGTCGGGAAAGGCCCCTCGCCTACCCTCATCGTATAGGCCTTGGTGATCCCGACGATTCGGTCTATGCTTGTGGGAGGCAGCCCTGAACCGCAAGACATGTTCCCCGACATCGTGTTCGATGATGTCACATAGGGATACGTTCCGTGGTCGATGTCCAGGTATGTCCCCTGGGCGCCTTCAAAAAGTATGGCCTTCTTTCTGTCAAGGCACTTATGGAGGAACGAGACGCTGTCTGCCGTATATTTCCGCAGCAGCTTTACGTACTGGCTGTAATCCTTGATGACCTGCCTCGGCTTAAAGCCTTCATCCTTATAATATTTTTTTATGACGTAATTCTTGATCTCCAGGTTCTGCTTGACCTTCTCCGTAAAGACCTTCCTGTCAAGCAGGTCGATAACCCTGATCCCCAGCCTGCTGGATTTGTCTTCGTACGCGGGCCCAATCCCCCTTCCGGTTGTCCCGATCTTCTTTGTGCCTTTCGATTCCTTCAATGCATCGAGCTTTTTGTGGTAGGGCATGATGACATGGGCAAGGCCGCTTATAAGGAACTTTTTGTCGTCTTTGATGAACCCGAGCTTTTTCAGCTCCGTGATCTCCTGTTCGAGCACTGCCGGGTCAAGCACTACGCCGTTTCCGATGACGCAGTATTTGTTTTCACGGAGTATGCCTGACGGGATAAGATGCAGTATGACCTTTTGTCCATTGGCTACAATAGTATGGCCTGCGTTGGGGCCGCCCTGGAACCGCACGATCACGTCCGCGAAATCGCTCAGGTAATCAATGACCTTTCCCTTCCCTTCGTCGCCCCACTGGAGCCCGATAACCCCTACGTTTGCCATGGTTCATCTCCTCCGTTCTTTTGTACGCACCGAAGAACAACTTAATATAGCCACCGTTTAAAATCAAGCAGAATAGAGGATCAGCTTCCAGCGGACAGCATTCAGCGGCAGCAACAAATCCGGTTTATTTGGTCTGCTTGGCCTGTTTAGTCTGTTTATTTTACCGCATATATAGTTATGAGAGCATGGCGTTGGGATATCCCGGAGCAAACCGTCGTGAGGCAAGGAAGCTCGGTCTTTTGCGAAGCAAAAGTTCCGAAGCCGAACGGGAGCGAATGGAGCCGCAGGAGCGGAATGAGCGTGTTTGGAAATGGAAATCTACAGCGAGTTCACGAGCGAGAAGGGGAGTCTCTTCGGGCTTATGCCCGAAGAGGGGGCGACGTGAGCCCCTGGAATAGCAGTCCCGACGCCATGCTCATCCTTATCATTATCCCAACCTTTTCTTGAACCTCAGCGCGCTTATCGTCATAACTGCTGCGCCAAGGATGAAGAGCGCGAGCATCTGGGGCCAGAGGATGCCTATCCCGTTCCCCTTCAGGAAGATGCCCCTTATGATGACGAGAAAATATCTGAGCGGGTTCAGATACGTTCCATACTGGACTGCGGCGGGCATATTTTCTATCGGGAACATGAGGCCGGAGAGAAGGATGGCGGGCGCGAAAAAAAGGAACGTCCCCATCATGGCCTGCTGCTGCGTCTTCGATATGGTGGAG
>JAKQBZ010000222.1 GCA_029559435.1 Deltaproteobacteria bacterium
AGGATCCCGGGGAAGCTCTGCGCCGACTGCGGCAAGTGCAAGGATATCTGCCCCACAGGTTTTGATACGGACACGCTTCAAAAGAGCGACTGCATCCTATGCATGGACTGCGAGCTTCAATGCGCGTTCAAGCGGGTCGCGTTCCCTTTTAAAGGCGTTTCCTCGATAAAACGGGATAAAGGTGGGAGCGCTCAGCCTGTCATGGGGCGAAGGGTCTTTCTGGGCAGCATAGTATCGGGGTTTTTTCTGTCGCGGGTATTCGCATTCCAATCGCCGGTCCAACACGAAAGGCTCCTGAGGCCCCCCGGCGTAAAAGACGAAAAGGATTTCCTTAAAAAATGCGTCCGGTGCGGCGAGTGCATGAAGGTCTGCCTCAGAAGCGCCCTCTACCCGGACTATTTTAAGGCCGGCCTATACGGGGTCTTTATGCCCGTCATAATCCCCCGGCTGGGGTATTGCGAATACAACTGCAATCTCTGCGGGCAGGTATGCCCCACGGGCGCCATCCCGAACCTCTCCCTTGAAAAAAAGAAGAAGAGCGTCATCGGGACAGCCGTTTTGGACAAAAACCATTGCCTCCCCTATGCCAAAAAGATCAACTGCATCGTCTGCGAGGAACATTGCCCCATACCTGAAAAGGCCATCCGATTTGAGGTGGTTGAAGAAAAGGACCACAACGGCAAGCTCGTCGTCCTTAAAAGGCCCTATATTGTCGAACAATTATGCAATGGCTGCGGCATCTGCGAGAACAAATGCCCCCTTGAAGGGAAGTCCGCCATTGAGGTCTTCGCCCAGGGAAAGCGCGCCACGAACGCATGACCTTTCATCCCTTGAACCATTGAACCCTTGTGTGATACTATCAATGCGTTGTATAACATGAATGCCAAATGGTAGCAATAAGGACATGCGACCCATGCCATTGAAAACAACAAAAAAGACCACAAAGCAGAGCCTCCTGGAGGCATTGAAGGAGAGCGAGGAGCGCCTCCTGCTGGCCCTCGAAGGAAGCAACGAGGGGGTATGGGACTGGAACGTACAGACCGGCGAGGTGTTCTTCTCGAAGCGCTGGAAAGAGATGCTTGGCTATGAGGAACACGAGATCATGAACCATCTCGATGAATGGTCAAAACGTGTCCACCCGGACGATATGAACGGCGTCATGATCGAGATCGAAAAACATTTTTCAGGAAAAACCCCGTTTTATGTCTCTGAGCACCGCGTACAGTGCAAGGACGGGGCTTTTAAGTGGATACTCGACAGGGGAAAGGTCGTGTCCTGGACGAAGGACGGCAAACCCCTGAGGATGGTGGGGACGCACGCCGACGTCACAGAGCAGAAAAGGCTCCAGGAGGAACTGGACAACGAGCGGAACAGGTTCCGGATCATTGCCGACAACGCGCCCTTTGGGATGATCATGATCGATACGAACAATGAATACACCTATGTGAACCCCAAATTCACAGAGCTCTTCGGCTATGACCTGAAAGACATACCTGACGGCAGGACATGGTTCAGGAAGGCCTTTCCCGATAAGCATTACAGGCGCAGCGCAATAAAGACTTGGATCGATGATTTCTCAGAATTCAGAATGGGGGAATGCGATACAAGGACATTCACCGCGCGGTGCAAGGACGGCAAAGAGAAGATCATAGAGTTCACGTCCGTCCGCGTTGAATCCGGCAAGTTCATCATTACCTGCATGGACATCACCGGCAGGGTGCACGCCGAGAAGGCCTTAAGCGCCTCAGAATTAAGGCTCCGCGCTATTATTGAGAGCGCCCAGGATACCATCTTCATAAAAGACAGGAACTTGAGATATATCGTGGCAAATCCTGCCATGTCAGTTGTTTTCGGGATACCTCATGAAGAAATCATAGGAAAGGACAGTGAAGCGCTCTTCGGCAAGGAAGCTGCCGGCCACTCAATCCCGATCGACAAAAGGGTGCTCGCAGGAGAAGCCATAGAAGAAGAACGGTTGAAGCCTGTGAGAGGGGTCGTGCATTCTTTTCACACAAGGTTCCCCTCCGGAACGAGAAGGGGGAGATAATCGGCCTCTGCGCCATTGCCCGCGATATTACGGACAGAAAACGCGCCGAAGAGGCGCTGAAGGAGAGCGAGGAAAAATACCGCAACATCTTTGAGAATACCATGGTCGGCATCTTTCAAAGCACGCCTTCCGGGCAGTATATCAATGTAAATCCGGCCCATGCAAAAATGCTTGGTTTTGAAACGCCCGAAGAGATGATGCGCAGCATCACCAACATCGGGCAGCAGCTCTATGTGAACCCCAAAGATCGCGTCCGGTTCGGGGAGCTCCTCAAAAAGCACAACATTGTCTGGAATTATGAGACGCAATTTTACCGTAAGGACAGGGGCGTGATCTGGGCCTCAATGAACGCGAGGGCAATTCGCGACGACAGCGGAAAGGTCATCTATTACGACGGGTTCGTTAACGACATCACCGAGCGGAGGAAGATCGCGCAAGACCTTAAGGAGAGCGAGGAGCGGTACCGGATAGCCATAGAGCACTCGAACGACGGGGTCACTATCATCCATGATCTTGTTCATGTCTATGTGAACAAAAAATATGCGGAGATATACGGCTACGGCAGCCCCGGCGAGATCATCGGGCGGCCCCTTCAATTCGCCATTCACCCGGACGACCGGGCGATGGTCACGCGCAATGCGACCATCAGGCAGCAGGGGGGCTACGCGCCTTCACGATACGAATTGAGAGGCATTAAAAAGGATGGAACGCCGATCTATGTGGAGGCATCATCCACAGCGATCACTTATAGGGGGAAAAGATCTCTTCTTGTTTACCTCCGCGATGTGACCGACAGGAAAAACGCCGAAGAGTCCCTCCGGAAAAGCGAGGAAAAATACCGGAACATCTTTGAGAACGCCGGCGAGGGCATCTTTCAGAGCACGCCCGAAGGACGCTTCATCAGCGTCAACCCTGCCATGGCAAAGATGTGCGGCTTTGAATCCCCCGAAGAGATGATCTTGTCCATCAAGGACATTGCGAACGAGTATTATGTGGATCCCGCTCAACGAACAGTATTCCGGCAGGCCATTGACCGGAAAGGCAGCGTCGAAAATTTTGAGCACCAGATCTATCGAAGGGACGGAAAAAAGATCTGGGTCTCCACAAACTCAAGGGCTGTGAAAGATCGGGAAGGCAAGGCAATCTATTACGAGGGCACTCTCCAAGATATTACGGCGCGTAAGCAGGGCGAAGAAGAAAAGGCAAGGCTCCAGGCGCAGTTCGTCCAGGCGCAGAAGATGGAGGCTATAGGAACGCTGGCCGGCGGCATCGCCCACGACTTCAATAACCTGCTCATGGGCATCCAGGGATATGCATCTCTCATGCTCTACAACATGGAGATCAACCACCCAAACTATGAGAAGCTGAAAAGCATAGAAGAGATGGTAAGGAGCGGCGCTGACCTCACAAAGCAACTTCTCGGCTTCGCGCGGGGAGGGAAATACACGGTGAAGCCGGCCGATCTCAACGAGATGGTCAAAAAAACCGCCGTCATGTTTGGACGTACAAAAAAAGAGATCACCATTCACAAAAAGTTTGCTGAAGACCTTTATACCGTCGAAGTAGACCAGGGACAGTTCGAGCAGGTCCTGCTCAACCTTTATGTCAACGCATGGCAGGCCATGCCCGCAGGGGGAACCATCTATATCGAAACGGCAAATACCACCCTTGATGAGACCTTTTCAAGATCCTATGCGATCAAACCCGGGAGATACGCAAGGATATCAATAACCGATACCGGCATCGGTATGGATGAAAAGACAAAGAGCAGGATATTCGAGCCCTTTTTCACAACGAAGGAAATGGGCAGGGGCACCGGACTCGGCCTTGCCTCTGCATACGGGATCGTAAAGAACCATCAAGGCATCATCGACGTTATCAGCGAGAAAGGAGGGGGGAGCACGTTCATCATTTATCTGCCTGCGTCCGGGAAGCAGGCATCGAAGGAGCAGAAGACTGCCGGTAAGATCGTCCAGGGCAAGGAAACGATCCTCGTCGTCGACGACGAGGAGACCGTTTTGCGGGTC
>JAKQBZ010000267.1 GCA_029559435.1 Deltaproteobacteria bacterium
AGCTGCAGGGGGTCCTATTCGCATAAAGGCACCGTGGGGATGATCGAGATCGGCGAAGGCGGAGAGACAACCTTCCGGCACATTGAGGTATAGAATGTCCCTGAAAAAATATCAGGCTATCTTATTCATTGTTTGTTATGACCGATAATACAGGTATGATGTATAGCAGAACATATCCAAAGGCTCCCATTTTGCTTTCATTCTTCCCCTCTCATCCTCTCATCCTCTCATCCTCTGCTCTTCCGCGACGGTGCCCTTAACATGGATTCCGTCTACCTCTCTTTTCTGTGGCACATGCATCAGCCCTACTACAAGAACCTCTACACCGGAGAATACCTCCTTCCCTGGGTGCTCCTTCACGGCACCAAAGATTATTTTGACATGGCGGCAATGCTGAAGGATTTTGACGGGATGAAGCAGAATTTCAACGTCGTCCCTTCCCTCCTCCTCCAGCTCATTGATTATCAAAACCTGGAGGCTAAGGATGCCTATCTCCAGGTATTCAAAAAGCCCCCGAAAGACCTGACGGCCGATGAAAAGGTCTTTATCCTCACGAATTTTTTCAACGCGAACTGGGACAACATGATCAAGCCCCACCCCCGGTTCTATGAACTGCTGAACAGGCGCGGTTTTTATTATCCAAGGGACGCCATTGACGAGATCAAGGATTATTTTAACGACGAAGACTTCAGGGACATCCAGATCCTTTTCTTCCTTGCCTGGATAGACCCTGTATTTTACGGTCAATACGACAGCCTGCAGTATCTGAAGAAGAAGGGAAGGGCCTTCTCCGAAGACGATAAAAACATCCTGGAGGATGTCCAGAAAAAGATCCTCCAGGGCATCATACCGCTTTACAGAGAGCTTGCATCAGCGGGCATCATCGAATTGTCCACCTCCCCTTTCTACCACCCGATCATACCGCTCCTTATTGACAGCAGGGTTGCCAGGGAATCGATCCCCGGCGCGGCGCTCCCGGCAAAGCTCTTTGCAAAGCCGGAAGACGCCTCGTCCCAGATGGACGAAGCAATCCGGCTTTTCCGGGAGCTCTTCCGGGAAGCGCCGGGAGGAATGTGGCCCCCCGAAGGGTCCGTCAGCGATGATGCCCTCCGTTTGTACATAGAACACGGCATACAATGGCTCGCCACCGACGAGGATATACTTTTCCAGAGCCTCAGATCCGATGCGAGAAGGGATGGAAGCGGCTTTTTGTCCAATCCGGAGCTGCTTTACAGGCCATACCGTTACGAGCACAACGGCGGGCACATCGACATGATATTCAGGGACCAGTCCCTCTCTGACCTCATATCCTTTCATTACTCGCGGATGGACGCCAAGGATGCAGCGAACGACTGCCTGAGACGAATAAAGAGGATAGGGGATTCGGTAAAAGGCAGGATCAAAAAGCCCCTTGTCACAATAGCAATGGACGGCGAGAACGCCTGGGAGAACTATAAGAACGACGGGAGGGATTTTTTTAATTACCTCTACGAGGGTATCCTGAGGGAAAAGGATATCGTCCCTGTTACAATATCGGAATATCTTAAGGAAGCGGAGGACGCGGGGAGCTTCTCCCACTGTTTTGCGGGGTCGTGGATCGGGCATAACTTTTCCATATGGATAGGCCACGTAGAGGATAATACAGGCTGGTCGCTCCTTGCCGAAACGAGGGATTTTCTGGAGGCAGAAGACCCGGGAAAAGATAACAAGGACGCCTGGGAGTCCATCTATATCGCCGAAGGGAGCGACTGGTTCTGGTGGTATGGAGGTGAACATTCCTCGGAAAACGACGAGATCTTTGACCTGCTTTTCCGCGAAAACCTCGCGAA
>JAKQBZ010000275.1 GCA_029559435.1 Deltaproteobacteria bacterium
CCATCGGCAGGTCTACACTTAAGGCATCCTGTTGCTCCCCGATAACCTCAAGTGTAGACCTGCCGATGGAGCCCGTTGAGCCGAGAATCAAGATCTTTTTTTTCATTTTATCCCTGCCAGATAATAATACAGGAACGGCGCGGTGAAGATGAAGCTGTCGATCCTGTCAAGGATCCCTCCGTGTCCCGGGATAAGGGAAGAAGAATCCTTTGTCTCAGACAATCTTTTCCCCAGCGATTCCAGGATATCGCCGAGCTGCCCGAGGAGGCCGATGATGCATCCTATCGCCAGGGATTCCTGGACGGTCATGCCTATCAGGCTGCGCGATGCAAAGATGATGACCATGCTCCCGAGGATGGCCCCGAAGAGGCCTTCAACGGTCTTTTTCGGGCTGATGCGCGGGACAAGGGGCGTTTTGCCAAAGGCCTTTCCTATGAAATATGCGCCCGTGTCGCTCGCCCAGAGGGCGAAAAGGAAGATAAGGGGAAGGCTGCCGTGGATCTCCTTGAGCCTGTAGATGTAGAAAAGCGGCAGCAGGATAAAGATCCCGCCGAAAAGAAGCGCCGCAATGCCAAGGAATATATCCCTGTTCGCAGTCTCTTTCCTGCCTTCGCCGAGGATGATCATAACGAGCATATAAACGATGGAGAGGAGGAGGAGGGCAGGGGGATAGAGGCCGACGGCGCCGAAATAAAGCGGTACGGCGCCGACGAGGGCAAGAACAGGGAAAAGGTATCTGGGACCTGCCTTTATCATCGCTGCAAGCTCCGTGATGCCGAGAAGGGCGACTACGAGAAGGAACAGGAAGAACAACCGGGGCGGGAGAAAAAAGAAAAGAAGGGCAACAGCAGGCGCGAGGCATATGCCTGTTATGACCCTTTTGCGCAGTTCTCCCACTTAGCCTTCCTTTACCTTGCCGAAGCGCCTCTCGCGTTTTGTGAAATCCCGCAATGCCGCCATGTATGCCCTTTTCCTGAAATCAGGCCAGAGGACATTCGTTACGTATATCTCCGTATATGCGACCTGCCAGAGGAGAAAATTGCTGAGCCTCATCTCCCCGCTTGTCCTGATAAGGAGGTCGGGATCGGGCATGCCCTTTGTCGAGAGGTATTTGCCGAAGAGCCTTTCGTCTATCCTCCTGATCGCGCCGCTTTCTATATCCCCGGCGATGCGCCGTACCGCCGAGATGATCTCTTTCCTGCCGCTGTAGCTCAGGGCGATGTTCAGGCGGAGTTTTCTGTTCCGCGCCGTCCGCGCCGCCACCTCGTCGAGCTTTGCTTGCAGCGCCCGCGGGAAATCCTTTTTGTCGCCGAGCATGTTGAACTGTATTCCTTTTTCCAGCATCATGGGAAGCTCCTTGTCGAGGAAGAAGCCCAAGAATTCAAGGAGCGTTCTTACTTCGCTTTTGGGCCTCGACCAGTTTTCCTTTGAAAAGGCATAGAGCGTGAGGTAGGGTATGTTCAGCTCCCTTGTTATCGTTACTATTTCCCTGACGGATTCTATGCCGACGAGATGCCCCTCGGCCCTCTCAAGCCCCCGCTTTTCCGCCCACCTTCCGTTCCCATCCATGATGATGGCAACGTGCGCGGGAAGCTTCTTGATGTCCAGGTCGTGCATGGATGATGTGTTCTTCAGATCGACAGTATCTCTTTCTCTTTTTCTGAGTAAGCCTTTTCCGCCATATCAATATACCTGTCGGTGAGCTTTTGGACCTCGTCCTGTTCTTTATGCAGGTCGTCCTGTGAAAGTTTTTTATCCTTTTCCAGCTTCTTCAGCTTTTCGTTGATGTCTCTCCTGACGTTCCTCATGGCAACTCTTGTGTTTTCGAGCATCTTGTTGCCCAGCTTTGTGAGCTCCTTCCTCCGCTCCTCCGTCAGTTTTGGAAAGGACAGCCTGATCATCTTCCCGTCAGACATGGGGTTTACGCCGAGGTCTGATTTTTGGATCGCCTTTTCAAGCTCGCCGATGATCGAGTTGTCCCAGGGCTGGATGGTGATGGTCCTGCTGTCAGGCACGCCGATGCTCGCTACCTGGTTGAGAGGCGTCGGCTGGTTATAATAGTCGACCTTGATATCCTCCAGAAGCGATACGGAAGCGACCCCGGTCCTCAATTTTGAGAAATCTTTCCTGAGCGTGGTAAGCGATTTCTTCAGTTTGTCTTCGAGCTCTTCCATTACCTCGCGGTTCATGCTTTCCTCCTTACTATTGTCCCGATGTGTTCCCCGAGGGCCGCCCTTTTCATGTTGCCTTTTTCCCTGATGTTCAATACGACGACGGGAAGGTCGTTTTCCTTGCAGAGGGTTATGGCCGTAAGATCCATGACCTGGAGGCCGCGGTTGAGCACTTCAGCGTATGTGATCTCTGGAAAGAACTTTGCGCCCTTGCTCGTCTCGGGGTCCCTGTCGTACACGCCGTTCACCTTCGTTGCCTTCATCAGCACGTCGGCCTTTATTTCTACAGCTCTCAATGCCGCCGCCGTATCGGTGGTAAAATAGGGGTTGCCGGTCCCGCAGGCGAAGATGACGATCCTCTTATTTTGCAGATGCTCAATAGCCGCTTTCCGGTCGTAAGGCTCAGCGATCTTTTCGATGGACAGGGCCGTCTGCACGCGCGCGGGCACGCCGAGCGCCTCAAGGGCATCCTGGAACGCGAGGGAATTGATAACCGTTGCCAGCATCCCTATGTAGTCCCCGGTGACCCGGTCTATCCCTTCTCTTTCCCCTGTTTTTCCGCGGAAGATATTGCCGCCGCCGAGCACGATCCCTATCTCTGCGCCGAGCTCCCTGATCTCCTTCACCTGGCTCGCTATCTCCAGGAGCATCCCGTGGTCGATGCCGCTCTCCTTTGTCATGAGAGCTTCACCGCTTAATTTCAAGAGGATCCTTTTATATCGCATATTATTAATGGGGCTTACGTCGCCCCCTCCACGGGCAGAAGCCCGTGGAGCCTCCTCCTCTCGCCCGAGAACGGGCTATAAAATAAATGGGGCTCACACCTCCCCCTCCTTAAACCGGCAGACAGCCGTCAGCATACAGCCGTCAGCTAAAACAAAAAAGGCTTTATGCTGAAAGCTGATCGCTGATAGCTGAAGAAGCCGTCAGTATCCAGCATCGGGTTTCACTCCTCTATCGTTTCGCCGAGCTGGAACCTTATAAACCTGTTGACGAGTATCTTCTCGCCCATTTTCACGATAAGCTCTTCAAGGAGCTCTTTTACCGTTATGTCCGGGTTCTTGATGAAAGACTGTTCGATGAGGCAGACCTCCGGTAGAATTTCTCCAGCTTTCCTTCTGCGATCTTATCGACGATCTTCTCCGGCTTTCCCGATTCAAGCGCCTGCTTCCTGTAAATGTTCTTTTCTTTTTCTATCGCCTCGGCAGGGACATCTTCCCTTTTTACATAAAGCGGGACCGATGCAGTTATCTGCATGGCAATATCTTTTGCGAATTCCTGGAACTCTTTTGTGTTGGCAACAAAGTCTGTTTCGCAGTTCACCTCGACGATAGTCCCGACCTTGCCTCCCGTGTGGATGTATGATGCTATAATGCCTTCTGATGCGATCTTCCCCATACGTTTCTGCAGCTTGGCAAGGCCTTTTTCCCGGAGAAATTCGATCGCTTTTTCCATATCTCCTTTTGATTGCTTCAGGGCTTCCTTACAGTCCATAAGGCCGACGCCCGTTTTTTCTCTCAGTTTTTTTACCGCTTCAGCAGTTATCTCCATGATCATCCTCCTACTTAGTTTGCGTCATAGTCGTCGTATTTTTCTTCAAAGACGCTTTCGTCGACAAAAGGCTTCGGCTCTTCCGCAGCCGCCTCTTCCTTGCCCTGGAATTCCTCCAGGTAGAGGGCCTTTCCCTCAAGGACGGCATCGGCGACCTTCATGGTAATGAGCTTTATCGCGCGGATGGCGTCATCATTTCCGGGGATGACGAAATCGATGTCGTCGGGGTCGCAGTTCGTATCAACGATGCCGACCGTGGGTATGCCGAGCTTCTTTGCTTCGTTGACGGCAATATATTCCTTTTTCGGATCAACGATGTAGAGGGCTCCCGGCAGGCGGTCCATGGCCTTGATGCCGCCTATGTTCCTTTCGAGCTTGTCGATCTCTTTTTCGATCCCGAAGGCCTCTTTTTTGGGAAGGACCTTGAATATGTCGCCCTGTTTGAGCTCTTCGTACTTGCGGAGCCTTGCGATGCTCTTCTCGATGGTCTGAAAGTTTGTCATCGTTCCGCCAAGCCACCTGTTGTTCACGAAATAGGCGCCGCAGCGTGTTGCCTCATCGGCAATGGATTCCTGCGCCTGTTTCTTGGTGCCCACAAAGAGGACGTAGTCGTTGTGGGAGGCGACCTCTTTGACGAAGTTGTAGGCCTCCTTGAACATCTTCAGGGTTTTCTGCAG
The DNA here is from genome assembly GCA_029559435.1 of Deltaproteobacteria bacterium. Classification (GTDB taxonomy): domain Bacteria; phylum Desulfobacterota; class Syntrophorhabdia; order Syntrophorhabdales; family Syntrophorhabdaceae; genus UBA5609. Next base: position 4,400 of record JAKQBZ010000275.1, read on the forward strand.
GTCGATGATGTAGATGCCGTTCCGGGCGCCGAATATGTAGGGCTTCATCTTGGGATTCCACCTTTTCGTCTGGTGCCCGAAATGTACGCCTGCTTCGAGTAATTGTTTGATGGTGAGATTGGACATTAAGACCTCCTGGTTTATTCTTCCGCCTTTCGCGATTTAATGCCCGACAGTTTCCTGCACCCGGACATTAATTGAAAGGCGTGCAAAATGTGACGCGGGTAATAAATACCATATGATTTCGGATATTTCAAGGAAAAATGTGATCAGCGATCAGCTAACAGCTTTCAGCGGTCAGCTAAAACAAACAGGTAATAGTTTATAACTCGATGATCGATATTAATAGAAGCTATCCTTCATTTGCTGATGGCTGTGTGCTGTTGGCTGTTCGCTGACTGCTGAAATTGAATTCATTGACGTTCTGTGATATGTTGATAATGCTTTTTAAAAGAATAAGGAGGAAATAATGCCGTCGCTTACGAAAAAGACAGATGCAAAAAGGGCAAGGAAGAGGGTCAACCAGGGCAAGGCAAGGAAGAAGAAGATGTCCAAGGCGTCGACCCCGGTATTTCCAATTCACGTAGGAAAGAAATGACCAACAGGGCGCTGAGATACGAGATAGGGCCGATCAGGCCTCCCAACGAGGCATACAGCCTTCTCGTGAGGTTTACCAGGAACTGCCCCTGGAACCAGTGCGCCTTTTGCCACATTTATAAAGAGAGGAAATTCGAAAAAAGGTCCTTCGATGAAATAAAGAGGGATATCGATACGATCAAAGAGATCGCAGATGACATCAAGCAGCTTTCGTGGGGGAAGGGCTGCGGCGGCGAGGCCACCGAAGCCCTGGTGGAAGAGATATTTTCGGGCAGCACCTATAACGAGTGTTACAAGAGCGTGGCGGTATGGTTATACTTCGGGGGGAAGAACGTCTTTATACAGGACGCGAACTCCCTCGCCATGAACCCGCAGGCCTTCGTGGATTCGCTCAGATACCTCAAGGAGACCTTCCCGACCATCGACAGGGTGACATCCTACGCCCGCTCAAGGACGATAGCAAAGCGGCTGAGCATTGAAGACCTGAACAATATGAAAGAAGCCGGGCTCACAAGACTCCATATAGGCCTTGAGTCGGGGAGCAACTCCCTTCTGAAATTCATAAACAAAGGGGTGACCAAGGCAGAGCATATTGAATGCGGCAGGAAGGTCAAAGAATCGGGGATCGAGCTTTCTGAATATGTGGTCCTTGGAATGGGAGGAAAAAAGTGGTGGCAGGAGCACGCCCTGGAGACAGCCGATGCGCTCAACAGGATAGATCCTGATTTTATCCGGTTCAGGACGCTCAAGGTGTTAAAGGCCATGCCCCTTTATGAAAAGATGCAGAACAAAGAGTTTTTGCTCCCCACCGAAGAGGATGTCCTCATCGAGGAAAGGCTCCTGATAGAGAACCTTGAAGGCATAACGAGCTATATCAAGAGCGACCATATCCTCAACCTCCTTGAAGAGATCGACGGCAAGCTGCCCGAAGACAAGGAAAAGATGCTGTCAATCATTGACGACTATTTTTCACTTACACCTGAGCAGAAAGTAACCTACAGGTTCGGCAGAAGGTCGGGGATCTACCGGAGCATCAATGATCTCAACGACGAGCTTACCTACTTCAGGATAGGGAAGGCGATCAAGGAGATGGAAGACAAAGAGCCAGGCAGCGTTGAAAAGACCATCTCGCTTCTGCTGGAGAATTATATATAAAAACTGCAATTTCGAAATCCTAAGCACGAAGCACTAAACAATATCAAAATCCAAATATCAAATGTCGAAAACAATTGCGTATTGCCTGTACTTCGAATTTTGAACATTTGAATTTGTTTAGGATTTAGA
>JAKQBZ010000282.1 GCA_029559435.1 Deltaproteobacteria bacterium
TTGCCTTCATCTTGGCCATGTTCTCCCGGATCCTGTCAAAAACAACAACGGTGTCGGTGAGCGAATACCCCGCTATGGTCAGAAGCGCGGTAATAAAGAGGATATTCATCTCCATGTTGAATATGTAGAATATGCCCAGCATGGTAAGGACATCGTGGAAGGTAGCGATCGTGGCCGCGATCCCGAAGATAAAAGTGAACCGCCAGGCGATATAGATAATGATGCAGACGAGGGCAATGACAAGGGCAATGATGGCGTCCTTTTTTAACGCACGGCCAACGGTTGAGCCGACCATGTTGCTCCCGATGATCTCGAACTTTTTGTCTTTCAGGTTTGCGGCGATGTCTTTGCCTATTATGTCCTGGACCTTCTCTTTTTCAGTGTCTGCCATCTTCGTCTTGATGAGGAATTCGTTCGTGCCGCTTATCTCCTGGATCTGCACGTCGCTCAGGCCGCTTTCGGTAAGGGCGCCTCTCAACTCTCCTATGGATACCTTCTCGCTGAATTTGACCTGCAGCTGCGTCCCTCCCGTGAAATCTACGCTGAGGTTCGCCTTCCCCAAAGAGACCATCACGAATCCGATGCAACCGAGCACAACAAGCACCAGTGAAAGTATGAAGGCCTTGTTGCGCAGACCGATAAAATCAATATTTGTCTTTTTTACTATCTCTACGAACTTCATCAGATGCTCAAGCTCCTTGGTTTTAACTTCATAATGACCCAGTCAAATATCGCTTTCGACCCGAACACGGCGGTGAAAAGGTTGATGACAACCCCGATGCTCAGGGTAACGGCAAACCCTTTTATCGGGCCCGTCCCGAAGGTGAAGAGGATAAAGGTCGTAATAAGCGTCGTAATGTGCGAGTCAAAGATCGTGACCCACGCCTTGGCAAACCCCGCGTCAACGGCCGCCCTAACGGTCTTCCCGAGGCGCAGCTCCTCCCTGATCCTCTCAAAGATAAGGACGTTGGAGTCGACGCCCATTCCCATCGTCAGGATGATGCCTGCTATGCCGGGCAGCGTCATCGTCGCCTTCAGCGCAGTAAATGCGCCGAGAAGGTAAAGGAGGTTCAGGAAGAGCGCGATATCGGCAATTACGCCCGAAAAACGGTAATAATAGATCATAAAGAAAATAACGAGGATGGCGCCAAGCAGCGCTGCCTGCACGCCTTTTCTGATCGAATCCTGCCCCAGCGTTGGGCCTATGGTGATGTTCTGTATTACCTTGACCGGGGCCGGAAGCGCACCGGCGCGGAGCACGATGGCAAGGTCCTTTGCCTCCTCCATCGAGAAGCCGCCGGTGATCGACGCCTTGCCGCCCGAGATCCTCTCCTTGATGACCGGCGCGGAATAGACCGTGTTGTCAAGGATGATGGCAAGCCTCTTTCCAACATTCTCGGCGGTTATCTTGTCGAATATCCTGGCGCCCTCGCCGTCAAATTCTATCGCGACGTAAGGCTCATTGTTGAACTCCCCGCCGATCTTCACCTTTGCGTCGGTCAGCAGCTCCCCTGTGAGCATCGCCTGCCTCTTAAGGAGCATCGGCGTGGTTGTATAAATGCCCGTCTCCCTGTTCCTCGACCTCATCGTAAGGACCTCGCTGCCTTCGGGAACGGACCCGCCCTGGAACCTCGTAATGTTATCTTCGTCTACTAACTTAAATTCAAGCTGGGCGGTCTTGCCTATCAGCTCCAGCGCCCTCTGCGGGTCTTTAACGCCCGGCAGCTGCACGAGTATCTGGTTCTCCCCCTGCTGGACGATGACCGGTTCTGTGACCCCGAACTGGTCTATCCTGTTCCGTATCGTCTCCAGCGCCTGCCTTACGGCATTTTCCTTGATACCGATGATCTCTTTGTCGGGCAGGATGAACGAAAGGCGCAGGGTGTCCCCTTCCGCCTTGGACCCCCCTGCCTTCAGGTCCGGGAATTCTTTGCCTATAAGGTTGTAAAGCTTGTCTTTCTGTTCCGGCCTCACCGACACGGAGAGTGTTCCATCGTGCCTGTCCAACGCGAGGAACCGGACCCCGTCACGGATCATGGCGTCCTTCAGCGCGCCGAACTTTCTGTCGATCATATTCTGCATCAGCTTTACCGTGTCAAGCTCAAGCAGCAGGTGCATGCCGCCCTTCAGGTCGAGCCCGAGATGTATCTTGTCCGATGGGAGATACTTTTTCAATGTCCCCTGCGGCTCGAAAACATTCGGCAGGCAGAATATGACCGATATGACCAAAAAGATCAGTACCAGGATAAATCTGAGTTTCAACGATTTAAGCACTTATCGCCCTCATGTTAAGGATTGACAAAAAATATATGCAAATTATAATCATATGACGATTTTGTCAAGAGAATTTTCTCACAATACTCGTCGCTCGATGCTGGATGCTGGATACTGGTAAAAACCGTGAGCCGTAATGGGTAAGGGGGAGAGCCCGATACTCGATGATCGAATCGATATTTGATGCTGATTGCTGATCGCTGATCGCTTTACTTTGTAAACCCGAAGAGCGGCTGCCCGCGGACTGAGTACAGGCTCAGTTTGCCGTTATCGATCCTGAAGATCATTACCGTGGAGCCCTCGTCGCTGCGGCGCTTTCCTGTCTTGACAACCGTATAGCTCCTGTCAAAATTTAATGCGACAGATACCTTGTCCTTGTAGTCAGGGGTTACGCTGTTGAGGGTATAATGGATGATGATATCATTGAGGGCGCTGAAGTCGTTCTGAACCGACTTTTCATATTCGACCTTTTCGCCGGTAAAAGAATCATCCACGCAAGCCATGAAGCTCCCTAACGCCTTTCCCTGGTATGCCTCGATCATGCTGTTCAGCGCATCTCCTACGGCATTGTAGAGAGACCTGTCGAGGATGGTGATCCCCTTGAAGGTGTTTTCGATATTGTTTGTATTGCCCTTTGCATCGGTGATCCGTATGAGAAGACCGTAGGTGGCGCCTTTCTCCGCCCTGAAACTGTACCTGAATGTATTCTTTTTTGTTGACCTGACCTTCCGCCAGGTGCTTTTATTGTCAATGCTTACTTCAACCGCCTTCACCTTCGCGGTATCCGCTATCTTGCCTGTTATGGAGACCCTTCCTCCTGACAGCAGCTCTCTGAATAAGGTTATCTTCTTTTCCGTCTCGGGCGTCATCTTCTTGTTTATATACAGGTATTCAAGCCTGATCTCGTCCGGCTTCTCCGCTGAAGCCGCCGATAGCTCCGCGGGGCCGTCAATATGGCACATCAGCAAAAGAAAAACGATACACGAGATCCCCGAGATAAGCTTCCGCAACATTTTTCTCCCCTTTACCCTATCTGCCCGCCATCTTAATACTGGAGGTTCACGCCGAGGGTTACGCTGTTTTCCCTGAAGCTGCGCGACTGTGTAGAGAAGCGGAAGTCATTGACAAAGCTTCTCAGATAGAGCATGCCTTCGTTAAACTTTTTGAGAAAAGGCGGCCTGTAGTAGACATTGAAGCTGCCGAAGGTCTTTGTGCTGTTGTCGGTGCCCGCGGCGGTCTTTTCAAGTACGTTCTGCCCTATCCTGAAATCAGAATTAAGCTTAAGCTTCAGGAGCTCAAAACCCATCCCGAAAGAATACTCGTAGATCCGGTCCGTCTCGAGGGCCAGGTCGTCCCTCGACGTCATACCGCCAAGGTACACCACCGGCTTCACCACGTAGGCCTCTCCTATCTCATGCCTGCTGTTGAGAGACAGGTTGTACGTATATTCCTTTGCCTGCCGCTGATCGCGCTCGGTGCTGTAGATCGTGTAGCCCACGTTGGCATCGCTGTCCACGGGGCCGAACCTGTCCCGGTAATTCAAGGTTGTCATGTGGTCTGCCGTGCTGATGCCGGACCCGTTGCCGGCGCCGAATTTCCTGTCGTACCTGTACGCGAGGTCAGCCGTCGCAGACTGCCTTCCCAGAAGGTTCTTGAAAGTGAAGCCGGCCTCCGGCGTATAGCTGTCCGTCCTGTATGCCTTCTGGCCGTCGAGGTTGTCCCTGAACCACAAAAGCCCGAGGTTCAGCATGATATTCTTTGTCATCGTGTAGCGCCACTTTGATTTGATCTTTTCCCGGTCAGGGGTGGCGGAGCCAAGTATCGACTGGAACTCTGTGGAGACCCTTTCGTATTCGAGCGACACCCTGCTCGGGCCTCCTTCCCCTACTGCCTCTATCCTGCTCGCCGTCCCGTGCGTCCTCTCTTCGTTCTGCGCTGCCAGAGAAGTGGGCGATACCGTCGTGCGGGACGTTGAGAACTCTCCGCGGAATGCCAATCCCGGTATGGGCTTGTACTCAGCATCCACGGTATAGTTGTTGCTGTCGTAAATGGGATCGGTGGACATTATCCGTGTTCCCGGCCTGTCCTTTGCCTGCACGTAGCTGATGCCTGCCCAGATATTCGGCGAGAAGTTCTGTTTGATCCTCATCCCGTAGGCGGTCCGCTCTATGGCCCGCGTCTCAACCCCTCCCCAGATCGTATCCCACCGCGGCAGCACATAGCCATACACCATGGTGATCTCCGGAGAATTTTTTTGCTCATTAAAATACCTGTATGAAGCGCCTTTCACTGCCGTGCTGAGAGAATATTGCGAGAAGGATTCGAAGGTATCGCCGGCATTCACCGTGTGGATCTTGTTCGTCATCCTTCCCTGGATGTTCGTCGGCGAGAAGGTCGCAACGTCGTTCCTCCTGTCGTCGGTGGCCTTGAACCCGAGGTTAAAATTATATTCGAGCTCCCTGACGGTCCCGTTTCCCATAAAGCCGAAGATGTTCAGGTACCTGAACCCCCTTGTCAGCGACGACGAGTCGTCGCCGCCGGGGCCGGTTATGTCATTATAGGTATAGGCGAACTCATTCGAGAAGTGAACCTCGTTGTCGGCGGCATAGGCAGGCGCCATCAAAACCAGGATTGAGATCAATAAGAGGGGTACCAGAGAAGCGGGGCGCATACCGACCGGGAGATTTCTTAAACATTTTTCAGCATTAGCAGATGTCATGAATATCCCTCCTGTATCCATCAGAATGTCCTCGAGCCGTTCGGCTGGTATTTATAGCGGATCGTCGTTGTGCGCGGCGGGCCTGCAGGACAGGGGGCATCGTTGATGATCTCGACAACGGCGTATTTGCCATCGGCGAGCTTGATCGCGTAGCTGTGCCCTATCGTAATGGGAGCGATGGCGCCGCCGATGCCGTATCCCGACGAGGGGACTTCGGTTATCGAATCGACGCTCTTCACGCCGAGGTCCTGGGCAAAGATCCCGACGTTCATCCGCAAGCCGGGACAAAAAAGCATAATATCTCCGTTCATCGGAGGAGGGGTAAGGATCTCGTTCGTCCTTGTGTCGGTCGAGAACTTCAGACCTTCAGTGGCGCCGGCCGTCATATGGAGCGTCATCGACTTGGCCTGCGTTGTTGTTGTCCCGCCCTCTTCCACGAACTTCACCGATTCCTGGTAGGGCAGCTTTTTTGTATCGCCTTTGTTGTCAACAACGATCACTTCTGTGCCTGAGCTCTCGGAGACCGTCCCCTGCGCCACGTTGGTGGAGTCGCTGAGGCCGAATATGAGGGGCCACTTCATGCTGTAGACCTTCGCCCCCCTGTCTCCCATTGTAAAGGTCATCTGTGTCACGGCGTTATCCTGGAGGGTCCTACCTGACCTGACGGATGTTACCTGCCTGTTGTAATTGAATGTCACGAATATCTTTCCTGATGTATCAACGGTGACGTTCGTCAGCACGTACCTCAGCATAATGTTGTCAAAGGCGCTGAAATCCTTCCGCACGGCCCTGTCCAGGAACGTCTTGTCGCCGGTAAAATCATCGCTGACAAGCGCCATGAACTCCCGGGGCTTTTCCCTCTGGTAGGCATCGATGAGGCTGTCGAGGATGCTTTTCACTATGCCGTGCACGTTTTGTGTTGAAACCACTACCTCTTTGAGGGTGCCTTCCACATTGTTTGTCTTCCCCCTCGTATCCGTTATCTCTACATATATCCTGTAAGCCCTGTTCAGCTCGGGTTTGAACCCGTATTCAAAGGCGCCGTTGTCGCTCAGCTTCATGTCAAGCCAGCTCTGCTTGCCGTCCGTGCTGACACGTGCGCTCCCGATCTTGTTCATGCCGGCGGTCGCCTTCCCCTGTATCATCACCATGCCGTTCGGCAGCATCTCCCTGAAAAGCATCACCTTTGTCCCGGTTTCGCTGAAGCTCACCTTGTTGAGATAGATATACTGTAGCTCAACGCTATCTTCTGAAGCCCCGAAGATCCACCATTTTGCATGGCCATCAGAGGCAAAGGAAAAGAGAAGAAAAAAGAGTAGCAGTATCCTGCCGCACAATTTCATTAAAACCTCCTCGCCGTTTCTTAACTATCTATATCTATTAATACAACACCCGGTAAAATGTAAACAGATATTTCGCCCTGAAAACACTTCATTGCAGCAATGAACTGCCCAATCACGCCCCCTCACCCTGCCCTCTCCCGCTGGGGGGAGAGGGTGCTTGGTTTCTCACCTTTCACTATTTCACCGACAGCAGCTTCCCTCCGAGGGTTTTCGAGATCTTCGGCTGTCCAGACTGTTCTATCGTGACCTCTTCGTTGATGCTCGATTTCTCCTCATGCTTGAGGTTTTTCTTATAGATCTTGCTCGTGATGATGACATCGTAGTTCACCTTGTATTTCGTCTCATTCACTTTGCTCACCTGCATGTTCTGGATGTTGAACCTCACTTCGTCGAACATGGTGAACACCTTCTGCAGGTTCCTCTGGAGGTCGGAAACGCTCCCCCCATCGCTGGATCCCCACTGGCTGCTCAGGCAGCGCACAACGCCGGAGGTGTTCTTCGATTCGTAGGCCTGCTTAAGCTGGTTGTATAATTCTTTTACCTTCGGCGTCATGTCCACAGCCTTCGGGGCGCTGCCCACGCCCTGTACGGAAGCCATGGGGCCCATGACGGGCTGCTGCGGCATGGAGCCCATCGCGCCCGGCTTCGGCTGCTGTGTAGAGGCTGCTTGTGAGGGCATGGAGCCCATCGCGCCCGGCTTCGGCTGCTGGGCGGAAGTTGCCTGCGGAGGCATGGAAGGGGCTGCGGCGGCCTTCGGCTGCTGGGCGGAAGGCGCCTGTTGCGGCGTGCCGGGTCCGGCAGCGGGCGGCTGTGCCTTCGCCGGTGCTGCCGGCTGCGGGGATGCTCCCTGCTGAGGAGGCGGAGATTGCGGAGGCGCCGCGGCTGCCGGCGCCGTCTTGCCTGCGGCCGGCAGCGAGGCTGCCTGCGTTGCCCCCTGCGGAGGGCCTGACGGAGAAGCGGGCTGCCCTGCTGCAGGACCTGCAGGGGCAGTCTGGGCTTTTGCGGCAGAACCGCTCGGCGGAGGGGTCATCTGGGGAGGGCCGGAAGACGGCGCTGTCTGGGGTGCTCCCTGCGGTTGTCCGGCCGGCTGTGCCGGGCCTTGGGCCATACCTGCTGGAGGTGTTGCAGACGGAGGCTGTCCACCGGGTGCCTGCGGCTGCGCCATCGGCTGAGCTCCTGCCTTGGCTGTCATCGGGCCTGTACCTGTCGGAGGGGTTGCAGCGCCCGGCCCGCCCTGTGCGGTCATGGGGCCCATGCCTGCGGGGGGCGTCCCGGCGCCTGTCCCTGCGGGAGGTGTTCCAGCGCCTGCTCCCGCCTGTTGTCCCGGTTGTCCCGGCTGGCCCATTTGTCCAGGCTGGCCCGGACGTCCGGCCTGGCCGGGCCCGGACGGCATGGTCGTGCACTTGCCGTTCGTATACACCCCTCCCTTGGCCAGGCACTCGTTCTGTAGCTTCATCTCAGCCTCGGCCTTGGCGTAATCGATGGCCCGCTGTTTCGCTTCCTGGGCGGTATGCGCGTTGTAGCGCTTCACGTGCTCGTCGACCGCCTTTACCAGATCAGTGGATGCCGTCTTGATGGCGGCACTCTTATGGCCCGCCGCCAGTTTTTTGGCCGTATCGAGCGACACCGCTACCGACTGTTCGTCGGCATTTGTCTTCATCTCTATATCCATCGCAAAGGCGGTGCCGTTCCTGAGCGCTGCGCCCAGCTTCTCGTCGAATGTGCGGTTCTTTATGCCTTCTTTATATGTGTAGGTTCCGTAGGAGCTTGTGGGGATAGCCCTCACGTCGGCCGCCATCTTCGCGATCCTCGTGGCATAGACGACGTTGCCGTCCACGATGGCGTAATCGGGCGTATCGATGTAGTAGTTCCTCATCTCCGCGGCCTTCTTCTCCAGCATGGCCTTGAGCCCCGTATCCCCGTTGGGGTCCCACTTGGCGATGCCGGTCTGTGCGACCTCCTTCAAAAGCGCGTCCGCGGCGGCGTTCGCCTTCGCCTTGTCAAAGAGGTCGGTGGACGACGGTGAAGGCGCAAGGAAGATGCGCCTGTTGGAGCCGGAGCTCCCCTCGGTTGCCAT
>JAKQBZ010000296.1 GCA_029559435.1 Deltaproteobacteria bacterium
AGAGAACAGGATGCTGGTCCTCGCTAGGGAGAATTTTTCGCTCGAAGACCTGCTTGACATCAAATCGCGGCTGATCGGAACGGGTTTTATCGGGGGAAAGACCGTCGGGATGCTCCTTGCAAGAAAGATACTGCAAAAGGATGCGCAGCTTCGCTGGCAGGACTACCTTGAGCAGCACGACTCCTTCTATATAGGGTCGGATATCTTCTATACCTATATTGTCCAGAACGGGCTATGGGAACTGCGGATGAGGCAGAAGACGAAAGAGGGGTATTTTGAGGCAGCCGCCCCGTTGCGGGAAAAGATGCTTCAGGGCGCATTCCCCGATGAGATCAGGGAGCAGTTCCAGCAGTTGATAGAGTATTTCGGCCAGTCGCCCATCATCATCCGCTCCAGCAGCCTCCTCGAGGATGCCTTTGGAAATGCCTTCGCGGGAAAATACGAAAGCATCTTCTCTGTGAACCAGGGTTCCCCGGATAAGCGCTATACGGATTTTGTCGAGTATGTGCGGCGGGTGTTTGCGAGCACCATGAACGAGGATGCGCTTACGTACCGCCTGCAAAGGGGCCTTGACCAGCACGATGAGCAGATGGCCCTTCTCGTACAGCGGGTCTCGGGGTCATACCGGAAACACTATTTTTTCCCCGACATCGGCGGTGTGGGCGTTTCATATAACACCTTCGTGTGGAGGGAAGGGATGGACCCCACGGCCGGCATGTTGAGGCTCGTTGCCGGGCTGGGGACGCGTGCCGTGAACCGCGTTGAGAACGATTACCCCCGCATCGTTGCCCTTGACAGCCCGCTGTTCCGCCCTCACGCGGGCATGGAAGATACGAGGAGGTTTTCGCAGCACGAGATCGATGTTCTCAACGTCAACGACAACACCCTGGAGACCGTTTCACTGCTGTCAAAGGTCAACGAGGAGGGGCTCGGCATAAGGCTGGACCTCCTCGGAGAGATGGACCATGAAACGACGGAGCGGATGAGAGAGCTGGGCATGAAGGAGAGGGAGGCATGGATACTCACCTTTGACAACCTCCTGTCGCGCACCTCCTTCACGGGGGTTATGCACAGGATGCTGAAAGACCTTGAGGCCATATACGATTATCCTGTAGAAATAGAGTTCACCGTCAACTTTACCCAGTATAGCGATTACAAGATAAACCTCCTCCAGTGCAGGCCGCTGCAAGGAAAGGGGCAGCCAAGAAAGGTCGAGATCCCCACCTGTATCTCTGTAAAGGATGTCCTTTTCCAATCAACAGGCAACTTCATGGGCGGGAGCATCTCCAGGAGGATCAGAAGAATTATCTACGTTGACCCCGAGCATTACTCCGCCCTTCCATTGGCCGGAAAATACGATATCGCCAGGTTTGTGGGAAAATTCAATAAGCTTGTGAAGGACAAAGAGGAGATGCCCACCTTGCTTCTGGGGCCCGGCAGGTGGGGGACGACAACGCCGTCGCTCGGTGTGCCGGTAAGGTTCTCAGAGATCAACCACATGGCGGCCATGGGAGAGATCGCATACATGGACGGAAACCTGATGCCGGAGCTTTCCTTCGGGACGCATTTTTTCCAGGATCTTGTTGAGACGGATATATTCTATCTGGCGCTTTTTCCGGGAACCCCCGGCGCGGTATGGAACAGCGAGCTTCTTGATCTGTTTCCCGTTGTATCAGGGCAATTGATACCTGAAAGCTCCAGGTACGGCGACGCGCTCAAGGTATATGACATATCGGAACATAATCTGAAGATCATGACCGATATCGTATCGCAAAGGCTGATCTGTTTTATTGATACAGGAACGTGCTGACCGCGTCGTTGAAATTCTGCAGCTTCGTATAGTCATAGAGAGTTGACATCGCCCTGCTTTCCGTGGATATCCCTGCCTCTTCCGCTGCAGCGATGGGGTTGAGCCCGCCTGCTACGATCATGCCGATCTTATCAACCCCTACCGGGATGTCCAGCAGGGGTTGATTCGGTTTTCCAAAGATGATCTTTCCGCTGAGGCCCTTTTTTACAAGCCTGTCGCCGAGATCCTCCGCCTCGTTAATGCTCACTACCGGGATCTCCCTGAAGCTGGCAAGGACCTTGCCGGAGTTTTGCTGTATAACGCCCATGACATCGGTCATCCTGCTCCTGATGAAGATCTCTAAGGGATCCAGCGATGAGCCTTCGTAGCTTATCAGGGACGTGAACCGTACGGGGTTGCCGTCCTCTATCTCAACAACACCGCCGTATCGCGATGCGACAGGTATCCCGGCCTTGAGAAAGACCCCGTTCAGCGTAATGCTGCAAACCGTTCCGAGCCCTATGCAGCCCCTCGGAACGGCGATATCGCCGATCCGTTCCCCTCCTCTTGCGAGGGTTATCTTGCTGCTCATGACATAGGGAGATTGGAATACCCCCCCCATTATTTTCAATGCGTCCTTCAGCCTCTTCTCCGGGAAGAAGGAGATGTTGAGGATTATGTTCCCCTTCAGGGCGTCGATATTGAAGTCCGTGAGATAGGAGAGGCTGTCGATCTTGCTTATAACGAAATTGACCCGCTCGGATACGAAGGCATTGCCCAGCTCCCTTTTGCCTTCGTCGGTGATGGTCCTCCCTTTTTTGCCCTGGACGTTTGTCAGGCCTTGCTCGTCGAGGAGCTTCAGGTAGTAGCGCACCGTTCGCTCCGAGAGCTCGATCCCGTGGGATAGAAGCTCCTTCGCCAGCTCCGCCGAACCGGTGCTGCCGTTGCGCCTGTCGAGGACCCTGAGGATGGTGAACATTATTTTGTTCATCAAACGATCCCGTATGCGAGCATCGACCTTGCAACCTTCAGGAAGCCCGCGATATTTGCGCCTGTGACATAGTCGCCTTTTTTGCCATATGCTTCACCGGCGTCGATGCATGCCTTGTGTATGCTTTTCATAATGTTGAAAAGCATCTTGTCTACCTCTTCCCGCGACCATGACAGCTTCAGGCTGTTCTGGCTCATTTCGAGCCCGGAAACAGATACGCCGCCGGCATTTGCCGCCTTGCCGGGACCGAAGAGCACATTGTTCTCCTGGAAGACCTTGACGGCCTCCGGCGTACAGGGCATGTTGGCGCCTTCAGAAACGCAGAAGCAGCCGTTCTTCACAAGCGCCTCGGCGCTTCCGCCGTCCAGCTCGTTCTGTGTGGCGCAGGGGATGGCGATATCTACCTTCAGGCCATGGTCCCTGATGACATCCCAGACGCTGTCCCCGATGTAGCAGACAGTATTATATTTGTCGGCATACTCTTTGATCCTGCCCCTTCTTACGTTTTTTAGCTCCTTCACGTAGTCGCATTTCTCGCCCTGGATCCCTGCTTCGTCAACGATAGTGGCGTTGGAGTCGCAAAGCGTGATCACCTTGCCGCCGAGCTGGTTTACCTTTTCCACCGCGTACTGGGCAACATTTCCTGAACCGCTGATCGCCACCGCCTTTCCCTTGAAGTCTGTTTTTCTTGTGGCAAGCATCTCCGCGGCAAAGTAGACCGCGCCGTATCCTGTTGCTTCGGGCCTTATGAGGCTGCCTCCATACTCAAGCCCCTTGCCGGTAAAGACGCCCGTGTGTTCGTTGACGATCTTTTTGTAATAGCCGAACATGTAGCCTATCTCGCGCCCTCCAACACCGATGTCGCCTGCAGGAACGTCTGTTTCAGGGCCGATGTGTCGGTAAAGCTCCCTCGTGAAGGCGTGGCAGAAACGCATTACCTCATCTTCAGATTTTCCCTTGGGGTCAAAATCGGACCCTCCTTTTGCCCCTCCCATAGGCAGGGTGGTAAGAGAATTCTTGAATGTCTGCTCGAAGCCCAGGAACTTCATAATGCTCAGGTTAACGGAGGGGTGAAAGCGTATCCCTCCTTTATAGGGCCCGATGGCATTGTTAAACTGGACCCTGAATCCCCTGTTGACCTGGACCTTCCCTTTATCGTCAACCCAGGGAACCCTGAAGATGATCGTCCGGTCCGGCTCCACGATACGTTCATAAATCCCTGCCTTGACAAATTCAGGGTGCCTCTTCACCGTGGGCTCCAGCGTTTCCATAACCTCATGAACGGCCTGGTGGAACTCCGGCTCATTCGGGTCTTGCTGCTTTACCTTTGCGATAATATCACCGATTACTGACATAACCTGACTCCTCCTTGGGAATTATTTATTTTTTTTTCGTGCTGTGCGGGGCAGATTCTGCAGGTAGTAGCGCAGCAGGTGGAACTTGTCCCTCAATTCAACGCTGGAATGATCCATCTCCCACTCCTCTTCCATCTCGTCAAGCACGTTCCGGGCCTTTTCGATGAGGCCGGGCTCTCCGGCGCCGCATGGCGCCTTGTCCGGCTGTTCTTCCGGCGGATCGTCGATAGATAGCCTTTCCGCAGTTTTTAAAACGATTACGTTGGTAAAGGTTTTCATACGCCACCTCATTCAAAAGCGTTATAGACCTGTGTTCTTAATAGAACTTAGATTACCCAATTTATGCAATAAGGCTAAAGCTGATAATTAGCTAAGGGAAAATACTATGCTAAGATAGGGGGAATACACTATATTAATTGTGAAGGCTTTATTATAAAGAATCTACATAGTGTACGGCATGCCGAATAAGTTCAGCGGCATTCCGGAGGTTTAGTTTTTCTTTTATATTTGCACGGTAAGATTCTACCGTTTTGATGCTTACGTTCAGCTCCCCGGCGATCTGGCGCGTCCCGAATCCCTGCCCGATAAGCTGGAATACCTCAAGCTCGCGGTTGCTCAGCACCTCCATCGGCGACCGCGAGCTTTCAGCCTTGCCGTCTATAAACTTTTTTACGATCGTAGCGCTGACCCTTTCGCTTACGTAAACCTCTCCCTTGATGACCTTCCTGATCGCCTCCATCATCTTTTCGATGGCCTCCTGCTTCATGATGTAGCCCTTTGCGCCCACCTTGAGGGCGCGCTCGGCGAAGAGGGATTCATCGTGCATTGAAACGACCAATATCGGAAGGTTTATGTCGCGGTCTTTGATCTTTTTGATGAGCTCAATGCCGTCGATGCCCTGGAGGGAGATGTCGACGATCGCAAGGTCCGGCCGTATCTTTTTCAGGAGTTCCAGGGCGTTCTGGGCATTTTCCGCTTCACCGCAAACGACCATGTCGGGCTCCTGGTTGATAAGCTGGGCAAGGCCCTTGCGGACGATCGGGTGGTCATCGACTATAAAGATCCTGTTGCGCTGGCCTGCAGGGGCTGCCTGTTTTTCCTTTTTCATTGATTCTCCCTCTTTCTTTTGGAATGTCGCTGCGGCTGGAACGAACAGGCTACGACTGTCCCGCCCGCCGGTTCGCTTTTGATATCCAGAGATGCACCGATCATATTTGCCCTGTGTCTCATGATGCTCATGCCCATCCCACCGGCGTTCTTTAGTATCCTCCGAAAGCCGGCCCCGTCGTTTTTGATCATGAGGACCGTAGTTTCGTTGTCGTTCGTGAAGGTGATGTCGATATTTTTTGCCTTCCCGTGCTTGATGGCATTGTTTACCGCTTCCTGGGCGATACGGTACAGGTGGATCGCCATGATATTGTCATGGATGAGAACGGGATGGCGGTACCTGAAGGAGCAGTTGATCCCGAAGAATTTTTGCACGGTATGGGATAGTTCCGTAAGGGCCGTCATTAATCCTGTTGCCTCAAGGCGGACAGGATAGAGGCCGCGGGCAAGCCCTTTGGTCTGGGTGATCGCATCGTCTATAAGCGATACGATTTCGCCTGCATCGCCGGCTTCCCGGTAGGATCGCGCATTCATCTTCTGCTCCAGGACCTTGCCGAGGAAGGCGATGCCGGTGAGCTGCTGGCACAGGCTGTCATGGAGGTCCTGGCCGATCCTTTGCTGCTCCCACTCGCTGATCTCCAATACCTGCCTCTCAAGGCGCCTTCTCTCAGTGATGTCCCTGATGATCCCGAGGACCTCGTCCCCGCCGCTTTCTGTCAGCAGGATCTCATAATAGAAGACCGCATCGTTATGGCTGAACCTGTGCTCGTATATCTGCGTCTCGCCGGTCTCAAGCACGTGGGAGACATTTTTCATCCCCTGCCGGACGATCTCTCCGGGAAGCGCCTTGAAATAGTCGGGCAATTCCTGCACATTCCTGCCGAGCAGCGTGTGGGTCCGCAACTTCTGGCCAAAGGATTTTCCTTTCTTGAGATCGAGGATAACGCCGCCCCTGCTGATCCTGAATATCATGTCCGGTATGGCGTTCAAAAGCGCTTTATTTCTTGCGGTGCTTTCTTTTAAGGCGTCTTCCGCAGCCTTCCGCTCTGTGATCTCCCCGATGCGCTTGGCAATGACGTTTATCAGGTTCCTCTCTTCCTTCAGAAAAGGCCCTTCGTAGCTTTTCGGCTTTCTTTTCAGGTAGCATACTTCGAGAAGGCCAATCTTTTTTCTTTTCACCGGTATATGTGCCGACTGCATCCACGGCGTTTCCTGAAAGTTTTCTGTCGAGAATACCTGGCCGCCCAGGGTGATCTTCGCGCCAGTTATGTCGGGGTACTGCCACGCTGACGGGATGATGTTGACGGTCTCGCGCAGGATCTTCTCGAGAGATATGCCGTGTCTTTCAACGAGGCTCGACATGGCGTAGAGGCAGTTTAACTCCTTTACGCGCTCATCGAGGTCGTGCGTCTGCTGCTGCGAAAACCTTTTGAAGCGCCTGAACTCTTTTGCAGATTCCCGCAGTCTTGCAACCTTGTTCCGCAGTGCCGCCAACTCCGATAATAGTTGCTTCCTTGCCTTGCTCGATGTATTCATATGAATGCGTAATATAGGTTATCACGAATGGACCTCAAATAACAGTTCATAGCCGCTATAAAGATAAGCGCGAAATCCTAAACACCAATTCCGAAACAATATCTAAATCCTAAGCACCAATCTCTAAACAATATCAAAATTCAAATATCGAATGCTCAAAACAGATGCAATATCACGTATGTTTTGAATTTTGAACATTTGAATTTGTTTAGGATTTAGGTATGAAGTTCTTGCCGGTATGGAGTATCCAGCATCGAGCGTCCAGCCTATCCTCCTCCTATGGGAG